>CAYXFB010000067.1:0-14912 GCA_964464145.1 uncultured Christensenella sp. | reverse complement strand
GCGCAACGCGCGGGAAAAAAGCCCCCGCGGCGAGCGGAAGCATACACGCAACGTGCGGGCGAACGTGAAGCCCCGTGGCGAATAGACTTTTTCAATTTATTGTTTTATGAACAATAAATCATAAGGGCAACGCGACGAGCGGAGAACAAACACAAAGTATAGGTTAGCATAAAGCCCCGTGGCGAACAGAATTTTTCAATTTGTTGTTTGATGAACAACAAATCATAGAGACGGCGCGACGAGCGGAAAACAAAACACAATACGTAAGTTAGAACAAAGCCACGCAGCGAACAGAATTTTTCAATTTATTGTTTGATGAACAATAAATCATAGAGGCAACACGCCAAGCGAAAAATCCCCACATACAAAAAAACAGCGACTCGCAAAAAAGCGAATCGCTGTAAAAAACCCAAAGTTTTATTTTTCAACATCAACCCAAACGCCACCAGCCTCATGACTATCAACACACTTGTTGAAAAACTCCACGCCCGAAATACCCATGTCCAGCGTGGGATAACCGTAATCATCCTCGTTCACGGTCTTGCCGGCCAGCCTGTCAAATAGCGCCGCCGCGAAATCCTTGTATATATTCGCGAACGCTTCGGTCAACCCCTCGGGATGCCCGCAGGGAACACGGTTGTATTTCAGCGCCTGCGGAGTCATATACTTGCAGCCCCGGCTGTATACTCTGGGCGGTTCGCCGCGCTTGTATACCTTGAGGTAATTGTTTTCCTCCTGCATGAACTCTATCGTGCCCTTGTCGCCGAATATGCGGATTTTAAGCGCGTTGTCGAAACCTATGGCCACTTGCGACGTCCAATACATTCCCGTCGCGCCGTTTTCGAATTTCACCAGACACTCCACGTTGTTGTCCAGTGTGCCGCCCTTGCCGAAAACGTCCAGATTGCAACAGAGCGAGGAAATTTTTAACCCGGTTGCGTACTGCACCCAGTTTTCGATGTGCGTTCCAAGGTCGGCAACGGCCGCGCCGCGTCCCGAAAGCGTGGGGTCTGCGCGCCAGGGCTTGTTGTCGTCCGTTATGGTTTCAAGCGTATCTAGCAGCCAATCCTGCGGGTACTCGCCCATGACCATGCGTATATCGCCAATCGCGCCGTCACGTATCAGCTGACGCGCCTCGCGTGCCATAACGTGGCCGGTGTAGGTGTACGTAACGCAGAAGAGGCAGCCGTTTTCCTTTGCTGTGCGCTTTAGGTCCTCGCCCTCCTCAACCGTGAAGCAGAGCGGTTTTTCGCACACTATGTTTATTCCGTTTTGCAGGAAAAGCTTGGCGGCGGGGTAGTGAAAACGGTTGGGCGTAACGATGTCCACCCAGTCTATCTTGTCTTCGCGCTTACCTTCCGCTTCGGCCATTTCCTCATATGTTTCGTAGTTCCTTGACGGATCTATTCTGAGCTCCGCCCCAGCCTGCGCGCGTTCCTCGGGTATGTACGAAAAACATCCGCACACGAGGTCGGCTTCGTCGTTTAGCCTTATGGCCGCCCTGTGCACCGCGCCTATAAATGCGCCCGGGCCGCCGCCTATCATTCCGTATCTCAGCCTGCGTTCTGCCATTTTTTGAATCCTCCTTTGAACTGGTTAAGAGAGTTGTATTTTTGAATAACTTAGATATTACATCATTTTTACAGCCCCTGCAAGCCGAAATTTTTTGGCCATAAATTACAAAAAAGCAATATTTACAAAAAAACGGTGAAAAAAATTGCGCGAAGATTGTGAAAAAAATGTCCGGGATACGCATAGCCAAGGCATTTTGCAATTTACGGAAATATTACGTTTTTTTAATTTGACATTTCAAAGCGGGGATGCTAGTATGTAAGCATAGACCGTGCACGAGCACAGTAAAACGCACGGAAAAGCAATAAAGAATCGATTAATAGCGATTGTTGAAATATTTATCTGGCTGTTTAAACAGGGGATGGCACGGTGTGCTCAAGCACAGTGCGGCTCTGTGCCGGATCGTAAAAAGCAGCCGGGGGGCTTGTATGACAATAAAAGAGATCGCGGCGCTGGCAGGAACCAGCCGGGGCACGGTGGACCGTGTTCTGAACGGACGCGGCAACGTTAAAAAGGTACTTGCAGACCGAATACTGACAATAGCGAAGGAGCATAACTACACGCCCAACCAGCTGGCGCGGGCGCTCATAAATTCAAGAAACCATTTCGTGCTGGGAGTGGTTATAAACTCGGTGGGCAACCCCTTTTTCGACGATGTGCTTACAGGAATATACAGCCGTGCGAAGTATTACGCAAGCTACGGGCTGGAAGTGATTGTGGAGGAAATAAAGGGTTACGACGAGAAGGAGCAGCTTGCGGCAATAGACAGGGTGGCCGCACAAAACGTGGATGCGCTGGCCATAATGCCTCTTGAGGTTCCGGCCGTAATAGAAAAGCTGCAAAGCCTCAAAATACCAATAGTGACCTTCAATACGGATATAGAAGAGCTTGAGCGCCTGGCCTTTGTGGGCTGCGACTATGTGAGCAGCGGCAGGCTTTCGGGAGATATAGCAAAGCTTATACTCTCGGGCGGCGGCAAGGTGGGCATAATAATAGGCAGCTTCCACATGCACGGGCACAATCAGCGTGTGGAGGGTATGCGTGAGAGTCTGGCGGAAAACCCGGATATAGAGATCGTGGACATAGTGGAAAACTTCGACGATGACGTTATATCATACAAGGCCACGAAGCAGCTCATAGAGCGGCACGATCCCGATCTGATATACTTTGGCGCGGCGGGTGTGCGCGGCGGGGTGCAGGCGGTGCAAGACAGCCGCAAAAAAATATTCGTTATAACGGTGGACGAGACGAAGGACACGCGGGATTACCTCAAGGAGGGCATAATATCCGCCACGGTGACGCAGCAGCCCATAGAACAGGGCGCGCGCACGGTGAATATACTATACAACTATCTGGCGAACAAGAAGGTTCCCGGTAAAAAATACAACTACACGGAAAACTGTGTAAAGCTCAAAAATTCACCGTGATACTAATTTCAAATTAAAATCTTTAATTTGAAAAACTGCGCAAAATTGCGCAGTGCCGCGCAGCGGCTACGTCTCATGCAATTCCAAACGCGCTAACGCGCTATAAAAACATAAATGTTTTTATATGGAAATAGTATAAAATATGCCCGGCCGGGGGGCATTAGATACCGGCGAAAAAAGGAATGGAGGATAGATGATATGGGAGCAAGACCTGTTACACTAATGACGGCGCAATGGTCCGATCTGCCTTTTGACGAGCTGTGCGCTCTGGCGAAGCAGATGGGTTACGATGGGCTGGAAATAGCCTGCTGGGGCGAGGGCATAGACATTGAAAAAGCCGTTGCCGACGATTCCTATGTGCAATATCTCAAGGATACGCTCAAAAAGCACGGCCTGGTGTGCAGGGCCATAGCGGCGCACATAATAGGCCAGTGCGTGGGCGACGCGCCCGACCCGAGGCTGAACAACTTTGCGCCTCCCGCGCTTGCCGATAAGCCGGACGAAATTCGCGCCTGGGCAATAGACGCAATGAAAAAATCCGCCGTTGTGGCCAAGAAAATGGGCGTCACAGTTGTGACGGGCTTCACGGGCTCTCCCATATGGAAATATCTATACTCCTTCCCGCAGACCACCGATCAGATGGTGGAGGACGGTTTCGACGAAATAGTGGCGCTTTGGTCGCCGATTATGGACGAATACAGAAAGCACGGCATAAAATTCGCGCTGGAGGTTCATCCCAGCGAAATAGCCTTCGATTATTATTCGACCGAAAAGCTGCTGAAAAAATTTGAAGCGTACCCGGAATTTGGGCTGAACTTCGACCCCAGCCATCTTTTGTGGCAGGGCGTGACGCCCCATCTTTTCCTGCGTGACTTTATGGACAGGGTATACCATGTGCACATAAAGGACGCGGCGGTGACGCTGGACGGACGCAGCGGCCTGCTGGGCTCGCATATAGATTTCGGCGATCTGCGGCGCGGCTGGAACTTCCGCTCGCCCGGTCACGGAGACGTAAACTTTGAGGAAATAATACGCGTGCTCAACGCGGCGGGCTATGACGGGCCCCTCTCGGTAGAGTGGGAGGACAGCGGCATGGATCGCGTGATGGGTGGCACGGAGGCTGCGGCCTTTGTGAAGCGTATAGATTTTAAGGCTTCGGAGATAAAGTTTGACGAGGCTATATCAAATAAATAATATTGATTCCAGATAAAATATCACAAGACTGATGCTTTAAATCGGAATTGGTACGAGGCGCTCGGCGTCTCGCGGGCTGCCCGCGAATTGATCTGTTTATAAAGTTTGCCGGTTCGCCGGTAAAAAACATATATAAATTAAATGGAGGAACACACAAATGAAAAAAACTTTGGTACTCGTTCTGGCGATTGCCATGATCGCTGTGATGGCTGTAAGCTGTTCTACGCCTGCACCCGCAGCATCAGAATCTGCTGCTCCGGCTGCTAGTGCTGCCGCACCCGCTGAGAGTGCTGCCGCTCCCGCTTCTGAGGCTCCGGCCGAGAGCGCTGCCGCTCCGGCTGAGGCTCCCGCTGAGTCTGCCGCCGCTCCGGCTGCTGCCGCCGGCGCTACAGATGTAGCAATACTCGTTCCCAATGCCGATCACGGCTGGACGGGCGCTGTTATGACCTATGCGGAAGAAGCTGCTAAGGCTATCAACGATGGCGGAACTCATACCGCTAAAGTTATAACCGCCGCAGACGCTGCGAACCAGATTTCTCAGGTTGAAGACCTTATAGAGAACAAAACAGCCGGTTCGGTTGTTATACTGCCCCACGACAACACTCTGGAAGCTGCTATGAAAAAGCTGGCGGACAGCGGTATACCCTTCGTAATGTTTGACCGCGTTATAGACACGGTTGCCGACAAAGCTATATCCAGCGTTAAGGGTGACAACGAGGGTATCGGTAAAGAAACAGCAAAGCGTTTCATAGCCGACGGCCTGCAGCCCGGCGACAACATACTCATAATGCCCGGTGACAACTCTTCCGTTCCCGAAATGCGCAACAACGGCTTCTTCGCAGAGCTGATGGCGAATGGCTGGACGCAGGAGCAGGTAGACGCTATAAAGTCTACAGCTTACACAGGCTGGAGCCGCGCAGAGGGCAAAAAGCTGTTCACAGAGTGGCTTGACACGCTTACAGTAGACGAAATAGGCAACTACAAATACATCTTCACGCATGACGATGAAATAGCAATGGGCATACTGGAAGCTCTGAAGAGCTCCGATATAAACGCAGAGAAGAAGGATGCTTTCCTTAATGCAGGTGTGGTTCTGGGCACATCCTCCGGTCTGAACGAAATGTACAGCGTGCTGCAGGGCATACATCAGAAGGACTACACAGCCGAAGTTGGAAAACTGGGCGATCTGTTCTCCGTAACATATGACCCCGCTATGATAAAGATAGCCGTTCAGGACATGGTTGATTCTCTCGATGGCAAAGACGTTGCCAAGGATCACGTTGTACCGGTTGAGGTTGTAGACGCTACAAACGTAACGGAATATCAGGGCTTCGGAGACGCGGTTTCCAAATAAGCGGCTCACATTCAAATCAGTTGAACACAGAATAATGGATATGTCCCGCGGGCGCTATGCAAAGCGCCCGCGCGGGCAAATCTTTTTTAAAAAGTCCATACCGGAAAAGGGGCTAAAATATGAAAATGCTTAAAATGAACAACATTTCTAAATCATTTTTTGGAGTAAAGGTTTTGGATAATGTTGATTTTAGTGTGGAGGCCGGAGAGGTTCACGCACTGCTGGGGGAAAACGGCGCGGGTAAGTCCACATTGATGAACATACTTGCGGGGGTATATACGCGCGACAGCGGAACTGTTGAGTTTGACGGAAAAGTGCTGGAACATATCACCGTGGCCAACACCGAAAAAGCGGGAATCGCGTTCGTGCATCAGGAACTCAATCTTTTTAACGATCTTAAAGTATATGAAAACATTTTCCTTAAAAAAGAAATAACAAATAAATTGGGCGTGCTAGACAAAAAAACGATGATCGCCAAGGCGAAGGAGCTTTTTGACAGTCTGGGAGTGGATATTGACCCCACCGAGCTGGTGGCCAATCTTGAAACCAGCAAAAAACAGCTGCTGGAAATTGCCAAGGCGCTTTTTGCCAACGCCAAGCTGCTTATATTGGACGAGCCCACAACGGCGCTCAACAATTCGGAAATAGACCATCTTTTTTCCATTGTGCGCAGGCTGAAGGAGGGCGGCAAGTCCTTTATATTCATATCGCACAAAATGACGGAGATATTCGACATCGCGGACAGTTTCACCGTATTGCGTAACGGTGAGCTCATACAGGCGGGAGCCATAACCGAAACCAACCCCACGGATGTTACAAAGCTGATGGTGGGCAAGGGCTTTTCGGATAAAAAAGCCTACGAGGAGCGCGCGCTGGGAGAGCCGGTGCTGGAGCTGGTGAATCTTTCGGGCATAGGCTTTGACAATGTGAATCTTTCCATCCGAAAGGGCGAGATAGTTGGCTTCACCGGTCTGAAGGGCTCCGGCATAAGCGAAGTCATGCAGACCATATTTGGCGTTATGCCCATAAAGGGCGGCGCGCTGAAGGTGGAGGGCAACACCATAAGCAAAAACAGCATACACCGCGCCATGAAAAACAAGCTGGCCATGATAGCTGCAAACAGAAAGGAAAATTCGGTCATCCCGGATTTCAACCTGCTTGAAAACAACTATGTTTCAGAGCACACGCTATCAAGCAATAGGCAGTTTATAAACGTAAAGGAAGAGACCAAGCGCTTTTATAAGCTCAAAGAAGATCTTAATATAAAGGCCAATTCCGAAGAGGATATGATATTGGCGCTTTCGGGCGGAAACCAGCAAAAGGTCATACTGGCGCGCTGGCTGAACACCAACGCGGATATACTGCTGATGGACAACCCCACGCAGGGCATAGACGTGGGCGCCAAGGCGGAGATATACCGCCTCATACTGGAGCTGGCGAAGAGCGGCAAGACAATACTTGTGAATACGCTGGAAATACCTGAGATACAGCAGATAGCGGATCGTTGCGTGGTTTTCTATCACGGGCAGGTGCAGGCGGAAATCATGAGGGAGGAAATAACGGAGGAGCGCGTGATGCTGTGCGCTACCAACGCAATAAACGCAATGGAGGCAAGCAATGGGTAACAATGAATTGACCGCGAAGAGCGGAAGGAAGCCGTTTTCGGGCAAACTGGGAAATTTTAGCTTTATATTTATCTTTTTGGCTATACTGATAGCCTACCTTATAATAAACGGCGGCGCAACCACATGGGACGGCGTTATGAACATACTGAGGCACTCCTCCGTGGTGGGCGTTATAGCGTTTGGTATGGGTATGGTCATCATAACTGGAGGGATAGACCTCTCCGTGGGCAGCATGCTGTCTTTGGTCGCGGGAATATCCGTTATGGTTTTCAACGCCACAAACAGCATATTCGTGACGCTCATATTCGGCGTAGGCTTTGGAGCGCTGCTGGGCTTCTTCAACGGTTTTCTTATAGGTAAGGTGAAGATGCCCGCGTTCATAGTTACGCTGGCCACCATGCTGATATACCGCTCCATCGCGCAATACACGCTGCGCACAACGGGAGCCTCCATATATAATATGGAAGGTGGGCTAAGCTCATACGACGCGTTTTACAACTTCGGTCAGGACAAGATAGCCACCATACCTACTGTGGGCATAATATTCATAATAGTTACGGTGGTGATAGTGTTCATGACCACCTCAACCAAATTCGGCAAGACAGTGTACGCCGTGGGCAGCAACGAAAAAGCTGCGCGCCTCGCGGGTATAAACGTTGACCGCACGCGCGTTACCGTATATGTTATAACGGGCATGCTCACAGGCCTCAGCGCGTTTTTGTGGCTGGCAATGAACGGCTCTGTAGACCCGGCCACGCTGGGCAGAAGCTATGAGATGTACGCCATAGCCGCCGTTGTTATAGGCGGAATAAGCATGAGCGGCGGCAAGGGCTTGCTGCTGGGCGCGATGTTCGGCGCGATGTCTTACACCATAATAGACAAAATAATCGCCTCGCTGGGCTTCGACGCTCTCATAAACGACACCATAAAGGGTTCCATACTGCTGGTGGCCGTGTTCGTGCAGATACTTGTTCCCATGCTGAAAAACAGGATGAAAAAGGTAGAAGGCTGAGGAGATTGATATGAGCTATTTAATAGGAATAGATATTGGAACTTCGGGCACCAAAACCGTTCTCTTTGCCGAAAACGGTACGCCGATAGCTTCGAGCACGGTGGAATATCCGCTGTATCAGCCCAAAAACGGCTGGGCGGAGCAGGACCCTGCAGACTGGTGGCGCGCCGTGTGCGAAACTTCCAGCGCGGTTATAGCCAAGGCGGGCATTGATGCGGGCGAAATAAAGGGCATAGGCCTTTCCGGCCAGATGCACGGCTTGGTTATGCTTGATAAGGACGGCAATGTTATACGCAACTCCATAATCTGGTGCGACGGGCGCACGGGCGCGGAGTGCAAATATATCACCGAAACGATAGGCAAGGAGCGGCTCATAGAGATATCGGCCAACCCCGCGCTCACAGGCTTTACGGCGGGCAAGATACTCTGGGTGAGAAACAACGAGCCGCAAAACTTTGAGCGCTGCGCCAAAATGATGCTGCCCAAGGACTATATACGCTTCATGCTTACGGGCGAATTTGCCACCGAGGTGAGCGACGCTTCGGGCATGAACCTTATGGACGTTCCGGCGCGCGACTGGTCAGACGAGATACTTTCCAAGCTTCAAATAGACCGCGCTACGCTGGGCAGGATGTATGAATCCTGCGAGGTCACGGGCACCGTTACCGAAACGGCGGCCAAGCTGACCGGCCTTCGTGCGGGCACGCCCGTTGTGGGCGGCGCGGGCGACAATATGGCGGCGGCCGTGGGCACGGGCGTTGTGGCGGCGGGAAAAGCCTTCACCACCATAGGCACCTCGGGCGTTATATTTGCCCATTCTGATAATGTGACCATAGACCCGGGCGGCAGGGTGCACACATTCTGTGCGGCAGTGCCCGGCGCGTGGACTGTTATGAGCTGCTCGCTTGCGGCCGGTCTTTCGCTCAAATGGTATCGCGACAATTTCTGCAAGGCGGAGATGGAAGCGGCCGAGGGCATGGATGTGGATTCGTACATACTGCTGAACGAGCAGATAGCAAAGGTTCCCATCGGCTCGGATAAGCTTATATACGCGCCCTGGCTGATGGGCGAGCGTTCGCCCTTGCTGGATGAAAACGCGCGCGGGCTGTTCTTCGGCCTGTCCGCGCGGCACACGAAATATAACCTGCTGCGCGCTGTGATGGAGGGCGTGAGCTTCTCGCAGCGCCAGTGTTTGGATGTTTTCCGCGAGATGGGCGTGCCCTTCAGCAATATGCTGGCAACGGGTGGCGGCGGAAAGAGCCCGCTTTGGCGGCAGATGCTGGCCGATATATACGGCTGCGACGTGACCACGCTGGAGACCTCCGAAGGCCCTGCGCTGGGCGTGGCCATACTGGCGGGCGTGGGCGCGGGCGTATATTCCAGCGTTCCCGAGGCCTGCGAAGCCGTTATAAAAACAAAGACGGTGCAGCAGCCGGTGGCGGAAAATTCGCGTGAGTACGAAAAATTCTACAATATATACAATAAGCTGTACCCCAGCCTCAAGGATACCTTCCTCGAGCTGGCGGAAATAGAATGAAGCGGGGTGAAATGAATGCAGATAAAACCTGTAACGGACGAAAGCTTTAAAAAGTACGGCAAGCTCATAGAGGGCTACGATTTTTCCGAGCTAATAAAAACGTTGGAGGAAACCACGGAAAAGCCGGACGACTGCGTGATATACGTGCCCAGCGACGCCAAGCTGGAAGCGCTGAGCATATACGGACAGCTTCAGGACGGTGTGTACGGCGGTATGCCCATAGAGATAGGCTATTGCAACGGCGCAAACTCCAAGCTGAACTGTCTCGAATACCACAGGGACAGCGAAGTGAACATAGTGGCGGACGATATAGTGCTGATGCTGGCAGACATGAGGGAGGTGGGCGAGGGCTATACGCTCCATACAGACAGGGTGGAAGCCTTCCTCGTTCCGGCGGGAAGTGCTGTGCAGCTTTACGAAACGGCGCTGCATTACGCTCCGGCCAGAAAGAGCGGCAGCTTCCGCGTGGTGGTGGTGCTGCCCAAGCTCACAAACACCAAAAAGCCGGAGATGCAGATTCGTAACGCAGAGGATAAGCTGCTGTGGGCGAGAAACAAGTGGCTGATCGCCCATCCCGAATCAAGCGAGGCGGCGCAGGGCGCGCACGTAGGGCTCAGCGGCAAGAATATCGATATAGCTGAATTATAATATCTAAGGAGATAGAATATGAAGAATATACCTGACGTAAAACTGGGCGTTATAGCGGTGAGCAGGGATTGCTTTGTTATTTCGCTTTCGGAAAGCAGACGCAGCGCGCTGGTTTCGGCCTGCGGCAAGAAGGGCATAGACATTTTCGAAGCCAAAACGACGGTGGAAAACGAAAAGGATATGCTGAAAGCGGTTGACGAGGTAAAGGCGGCGGGCTGCAACGCTCTTCTGGTGTTCCTCGGAAACTTTGGGCCGGAGACTCCCGAAACGCTCATTGCGCAAAACTTCTGCGGGCCGGTGATGTACGCCGCGGCTGCGGAGGAGACGGGCAAGGACCTCATGAACGGCAGGGGAGACGCGTACTGCGGTATGCTCAACTGCTCTTACAACCTTGGCCTAAGAAAGCTCAAGGCCGTTATACCTTCTTATCCGGTGGGAACGGCGGACGATATAGCCGATATGGCGGCCGAGTTCATTCCCGTTGCGCGCGCCATAATTGGCCTTTCCAAGCTGAAGGTCATCACATTTGGCCCGCGCCCGCAGGATTTCTTCGCCTGCAACGCGCCCATAAAGGGGCTGTATGACATGGGCATAGAGATACAGGAAAACTCTGAGCTTGATATGCTTGTTTCCTACAAAGCCCACGCGAACGACCCGCGCATTGCCGATGTTGTGGCCGATATGGCGGCCGAGCTGGGCGCGGACGGCAATGGCTACCCCGATCTGCTGCCCCGTATGGCGCAGTTTGAGCTTACGCTGCTGGATTGGGCGGAGCAAAACAAGGGCGCGCGCGAATATGTGGTTTTCGCCAACAAGTGCTGGCCCGCCTTCCCCACGGAATTCGGCTTTGAACCCTGCTACGTGAACAGCCGTCTGGCCTCAAGGGGCATTCCGGTTGCCTGCGAGGTGGATATTTACGGCGCTGTGAGCGAATACATAGGCGCCTGCATAACGGGCGACGCTGTAACGCTGCTGGATATAAACAACTCCGTTCCGGCGGATATGTATAACGAAGAAATAAAGGGCAAGTACGATTACAAGCACTGCGACACCTTCATGGGCTTCCACTGCGGCAACACGCCCTTCTGCAAGCTGGCGAAGGGTGCGGTTAAATATCAGCTCATACAAAACCGCCTCATAGAGAACGGCGGCGAGCCTGACGTGACGCGCGGCACGCTGGAGGGAGATATCGCTCCGGGCGAGATCACATTCTTCCGCCTGCACGGCAACGCGGATACATCGCTGCAAGCCTACGTTGCGCAGGGCGAGGTACTGCCCGTTGCCACACGCTCATTTGGCGGCATAGGCATATTTGCCATACCCGAGATGGCGCGCTTTTACCGTCACGTGCTCATAGCCAAGCACTATCCCCATCACGGCGCGGTAGCCTTCGGCCATGTGGGCAAGGCGCTTTACACCGTGCTTGATTATCTGGGAGTGCCGGATATAGCCTTCAACCAGCCCAAGGGTATGCTGTATAAAACGGAAAACCCCTTTGACTGATAAAGCGAATACAGACTGATACGGCAAAAGTAAGATCCGGTTTTCCGCCAACGCTGCGGGGAGCCGGATTTTTTGGCTTTGCCGGATGGTTATGTATGCGTTGTTTGCGCCGTGTGTTTTTGGTATACTGATAAAAAAGCCATATAACATATATATAATGGAGGAAAAATCATGAAGCTGGGAATACATGCCTACGAATGGTGCAGTGAGTGGTCTAACGAAACGCTGTGGATAATTGACAAGGTGAAGGAGCTGGGCTTTGATTTTATAGAGATACCGCTCATGCGGCTGGAGCTTTTCGATCCGGCGGCGGTGAAGGAGCGCCTTTCCGGCTTTGAGGTGGCCACGTCAAACGTGCTTTTAGCGGACGATGTGGACATAACCTCAACCGACGCGGCGGCGCGCGCGAACGGGGAGGCTTACCTCAAAAAATGCGTGGACGCGACGGCGGCGGCGGGCGGGAAAATGTTTTCCGGCGTTATATATTCGCAGTACCTCAAGGCGGCCAAGGCCATGCCAACAGAGGCCGAATGGGGCTACAGCGCGGACGTGCTTCGCTCTGTGGCGCGCCACGCGGCGGAGCAGGGCGTGTCTATAGCACTGGAGCCGGTGACGCGCTACGAATCCTATCTGCTGAACACGGCGGAGCAGGCGCGGCGGCTGGTGGATATGATAGGGGAGGACAATGCTTTCATTCACCTCGATTCCTACCACATGAACGTGGAGGAAAAGAACTTCCACGACGCGGTGGCGTTAGCGGGAGATAAGCTGTCAAACTTTCACATGTGCGAAAACGACCGCGGTATTCCCGGCACAGGCCACGTGGATTGGGATGGCATTTTCAGTGCCTTCAAGGAGATAGGCTTCGACGGTTATCTGGGCTTTGAGGGCTTCTCTGATTGCACCTCAAACATGAGCACCTGGGTGTGGCGCAAGCTGGCGCCCGACGAAAAAACATTCGTGGAGGGCAGCATAGATTTCGCGCGGCGCATGATGGCAAAATATGGGCTATAATGCGTGGTTTGAATTTCTTTGGCGCGCGTTATTATAATATGTAGTATATTTTTGCGGAGGTATGTTTTATGGGGAAATTGAAGGACAGCAAGGATTATAAATACAGGCTTAAAACGGCGCTTATATGGTATGGCGCGCTATCGCTCATAGTTGTGCCGCTTTTTACGCTTATCATGGGCTTGCAGGACAATATTTTCACCGTATCAATGTCTGCGATGGGAAACACGGGCGGCTGGGTGCACCTGTTTTTCATAATTTGGACAATAACGTTCTGCGCGTATTTTTCAAGCTTTATGGGTTATCTGCTTATGCTTACGCAAAATACTCATTCGCGCATACGTATATTGGTTTTTATAGCGACGATAGTACTCATTTTTGGCAATCTCATGCCATTTTTGCCAAATGAATTTCCCATGGCGGCGGAGCTGCACAATGTTTGCGCGCAAATATCCTCCATATCGCTGGCGGTGACGCTAATGCTGCTTGCGCTCACCCTGCACAAGTATTACCCGGAGGTTTTCAAAAAGGCCATAGTGTTCGTTCTTATAATATGGACGGTGCTGGTGGTGCAGATGAGCCTATTCGGTACGGTGAGCTTCACGGAGATGTCGGGCATCATACTGGCCTGCATATTCCTGTTTACGGTGGCGCGGTGGCTGTTCAAAACAAAGGATTTTGATATAATGGCCGTGGAATCCATAAAGGATTTTGACGCGGAGCAGGCGCTGGAAGAGGTGGAGAAGCTGGAAAAGAAGACCGCCGAGGCCAAGGAAGAATACATGAAGCTGGAAATAAAGCTGCGGCGCGCGCGCACCGAAGCCATAGAAAAGGCGCGGATGTCCAAAAAGCACAACGCGGCGGGTGCCACAAAACAAAAATAATTTATCAAAATTATGAAATGTGTGCTATAATGTAGAAAATATTACCAAGTATGAGGATGAAATATTATGTACATTAGAGAAGAAAGAATATCAGACTATGATGTCGTATATAAAATGGTTAAAGCAGCCTTTGAAACGGCGGAACACAGCGACGGTGACGAGCATAACCTAGTTGTCCGCCTGAGAGCGAGCGAGGCGTTTATACCGGAATTGTCGCTTGTGGCGGTGGAAGGCGATGAGATAGTGGGATACATATTGTTTACCAAAATAAAGATAGGCCAAAACACCGCGCTGGCGTTGGCTCCGCTGGCCGTTTCGCCGAGCCGCCAAAGGCAGGGCATTGGGATAGAATTAATGAGAGAAGGCCATAGAATAGCCAAGGAACTGGGGTATGATTTTTCCGTGGTGCTGGGCAGCGAAAAGTATTATCCAAAGGCGGGCTACAGGCCGGCAAGCGAATTCGGAATTTTGCCTCTGTTTGAAGTGCCAAGTGAAAATTTTATGGCGCTGGATTTGCAGGGCGGGCAGGGTAGGCAGGATGGTACGGTAGAGTACGCAAAAGAATTTTTTGAGGCGTGACCAGTAATTCCTATAATGTAAAACAAAAAAACCTTCATGCTATGCATGAGAACAAACGCAAAACGCGAGAGTAAAAAAATCGCATAACATCAAAGACAATACGCGACTTGTGTCCAGCTTCAAGCTGGGGGTGCGGACAAGAGGACTGCGCGGCTTTGCCGCTTATTCCCGCTTCGCTGATATTTCGCTGCGCCCCTGCGGGCTTGCTCAATTTACGCTCAGCGAACGCTGCGCTCGCTTCATCCGCCACAGGCGGCGCTCGCTCCGCGTTCCTCACGGTTCAAGTCCTCTTCTACAAGAACAAAAAAACCTTCATGCTTTGCATGAGGGCTTTTTTGTTGGTGCGGACAAGAGGACTTGAACCTCCACGAGATTGCTCCCACTAGAACCTGAATCTAGCGCGTCTGCCAATTCCGCCATGTCCGCAAGGACAATTGTGGTGGAGAGAGATGGATTCGAACCATCGAAGTCGAAGACGGCAGATTTACAGTCTGCTCCCTTTGGCCGCTCGGGAATCTCTCCATATATTTGCCCGTTTATTCGGGCGACGCTCTTTATTATATTAG
>CAYXFB010000066.1:0-15122 GCA_964464145.1 uncultured Christensenella sp. | reverse complement strand
CTCGCTATTCTTGCTTTAGTTTACTGCTCTACCCCAACATTTGACATAGAGCCATTTTTTATACCACGCAAGCAAAAAAAAGCTTGTCTTTTCTGATGTTTCTCAGACTGTCAAGAAATGTTCAGCTGCTAGGCGGCAAAAATGCACAGGGCGAAGCTGAATATATGATTCGCTGAGGTCTGTGTATTTGAAGCCAACGACGCAGATGGGCGTTTATTGACAGTCTGAGAGCTATATCATGCCGGAAATATAACCTAGCAGGAAATTGTGCGTGTAAAAATATGAGGCGATGGACGAATCGAATATCATGTCGGAAAACAGCGGTATGTTCACCGGCATGGATATAAGCAGCACGGGGATTATCATTGTTATGGTAAACATATCCAGTACGCCGCGCGCAAGGCCAACGCCGCCGCCCGCTATGCCGTCGCAGTGCTTTAAAACGGGCATGGGAGAGGCATAGTTCACCGTGTTCAGCACCACGGATATTATGACGCGCGCCAGTATGTATATTATTAGGAAGGCCAGTATGTTCACCACCACGTTGGCCACCGTATAGTCGAAATAGTCCGCCACGGTGGAGGCGTAGGCGGTGGATTTGAAGGCAAGCCCGTTCATGTTTTCCTCTATGAGCGTTTGAAAGGGCACGGGAAGCTGGCCGGCAGATTGCGAAACTATATCGTGTATCTGCGCGGAGGATAGCTGGGATACCAGCTGATGCCCCTGCGTTTGGTCGAATATGCGGGAAGAGCCCTCCGTGAAGTTCAGCAGAAATTTGTAGAAGGAGCCTTTTTGTATGGCTTCTGAGAGCATGGGGCTGAAAAGAAAGCTTATGGCCCAGGATACGCCGAGGCCGATGGTGTTGCCGACAGAAACAAGGAATCCCTTGTGGAATCCCTGCAGCACGTAGACGCCTATTAAAAATATCAGAAATATATTCAAGTAGTTCATCTAAAGCCTTTTCCCTCCCGCCATACTGTTTGACGCGATTGCGCGCCCCCGTGTTCCGTCATTTTACAGATAAACCGAAATATCGGCCTTTATGCGCGGCGGTTAGGATATCTCCATAATATAGCTCTTTTGATTGTCCCACAGCACCAGCACCTTGTCCGATACCTGCTTTGCGCGCGTCATTTTTGAACCCAGCGGTATCTGGCGCTGCAAATTGCCGTCCATTCCGTACACGTAGGCCGTGTCCGCCGTTATGGCGTACAGCCTGTCTTGCGTTACCGCCAGCGAAAAAACGTTGCGCGGCAATCTCACCTGCGTCATGGAAAGATCGGTGGAATATATACGCGCCGCGTCCATCTCTGTGGATTTGGAGCGGGGCGCGTAGGCCAGCTTTATGGCGGCGGGCTCCACGCTGGCCGCTGCTTCGCGCCAGCCGTATATCTGCTGCTCTGCCTGCTTTGTGCTGAAATATGTGTATGAGGTCAGCGTATTTGTGCCGCTGGCGAATATGGAGCTGTCCGTAACGAATACGTTCTCCACTATCTCGGCGTTTATGGGAATGCTGGTGGTGGGGCTGCCGTCCGGCTTGAAGGTGGTTATGCTGGAGGTGGGCGTTACGCCCGAGGTGTCGAGAGACAGCACCCAAAACATATCCGAATCGCCGTGGAAGCCAAAGTCCAGCACCTGCTTTGTGGCGGAGCCGAAGGAATCTATCTGGCTTATCTGCTCCCAGCGCGTTTTATCCGCACCCGTGCCGAAGAGCTGCAAATACGAAACATTTTCGCCCGTTTCGGCGGAGACTGCGTCCGAAAGCACGGCCACCGTGGCCTTGCCCGCCGCCACCCGCTTTATATCGTTATCCAGCGAGGTGGAAAAAAGCTGCTCCTTGTTGAACTTCATCACCTGCATGGCGCGGCCGGAATAGTTTACAATGAGATCCTTTGAGGTCTCCGTGCTGGCGCCCGCGATGTCCAGATTCAAGCTCCACACCGCTTCGCCGTTTGGCTGGATCAGGTGCAGCGTGTCGTTTTGGTTGTACAAAAGGCCGCTCTCGTTTGCGGTCACGTTGTCCGGCAGGGAAAAATCCAGCGCCTTCACGCCGCCCACCGCGCCAAAGCTGGGCAACAGCCCCAGGAAAAAAAGCAAGGCGAAAACACCCGCCGCTGCCGCCGCGCAAATTATTATGATGGTGCGCGTGTTTATTCTCCTTCGCCTTGTGGGCCTGAAATACATATCTTTTCCCCCGTTATATGCAAAAGTGCGCAAAAACCCGCGAATATACGGCTTTATGCACTGTGCGGCGCGCTTTTCCCGCGCTGCCGCGCTTCTCCTACACTTCAATTCTGAATCAGTATACCACATTTGCATAAATTTTGTAGTATAATATTGTTATTATTATGTGAACAAAGGCGGGTTTGAGCATGAAAATAACAAAAATGCATGGACTTGGAAACGACTTTATATTGACGGAGGAATACGCGGAGGACTATGCCGCCGCAGCCTTTCGCCTGTGCCAAAGGCGGCTCTCCGTGGGCGCGGACGGGCTGGTGGCCGTCGCCTATTCGCAGGTGGCCGACGCTAAGATGCGCATATTCAACGCGGACGGCAGCGAGGCGGAGATGTGCGGCAACGCCATACGCTGCTTTGCGCGCTATCTGTATGACCACGGCATAGTGCGCCGCGAGGAAATGGCGATAGAAACGCTGGCGGGCGTGGTGAAGCCTAGGCTTTTGATAGAGCATGGCAAGGTGAAGGGTGTGCGCGTGGATATGGGTATGCCCGAATTTTCGCCCGTAAAGATACCCGCGCTGGTGGATGATCCGCTGGAATTCAGCATAGAGGCGCTCGGCAGGAGCTTTTCCGCTTCGGCCGTGCTCATGGGCGTGCCGCACGTGGTGATATTCGGGGATTTCACAGAGGATGAGGTTTGCAGTATAGGCGAGCAAATAGAGTGCCACGAGCTCTTTCCCAAAAACATAAACGTAAACTTTGCCACAATAGTGGTGGGCGGAATAAGATTGCGCACCTACGAGCGCGGCGTGGGCCGCACGATGGCCTGCGGCACGGGAAGCTGCGCCACCGCCGTCATAGCGAACAAAAAAGGCCTAATTGGAAATGCGGTGGATATACTGCTGGAGGCGGGAAGGCTCAGCATAGAGATAGATGCGGGCGGGCGTGTGTTTATGACCGGGCCGGCCGAATATGTTTTCACGGGGGAGACGGCTTTTGATTGAGGTTAAGGCACACATAAAAGCTCTTATGGAGTGGTTCGCCGCGTGTGGCGAGCCGCTTTACATGGTGGGGGGCTACGTGAGAAGCGCCCTTTTGGGGCTGCCCAGCTACGATATGGACGTATGCTCGCCCCTGCCCGCGCCGAAGCTTCGCAAATTTTCCGGTGAGAGCATAAACGTTACGGAGCGCGAATACGGGCTGGGCACGGTGGTTATAACCCAGCGCTTCGGCGGCAATACATACGTGTACGAATATACCACCTTCCGGCGGGACAGCTACGGACGCGGCGGGCACCGCCCGCAAAGCGTGAGTTTTACGACGGATATATCGCTGGACGCGGCGCGGAGGGATTTCACCGTGAACGCGCTCTATATGGACGGCGCGGGAAACGTGCTGGACCCCACCGGGCGCGCAATGGCGGACCTTGCCGCAAGGCGCCTCTGTATGTGCGGAGAGGAAACGATGGAGCAGGACGCGCTGCGCATACTGCGGCTGTGCCGTTTTGCCGCGCAGTTGGGCTTTGCCATAGAGGAGCGCACGGCGGCGCGCGCGCAGGCGAACGCGCCCCAGCTTGCGGGAATATCAGCGGAGCGGGTGCGCGACGAATTTGTTAAAACAATAATGGCGGACGCGGCCTACGGAAACGCGGACGGTGTGCTGCACGGCCTTGCGCTGCTTTTGGAGCTTGGCGCGCTGGAACACATCATTCCCGAGCTGCTGGCCGGAGAGGGCTTTGAGCAAACGCCCAAATACCACGCCTATGACGTGCTGGAGCATTCCTTTCGCTCCTGCGCCGCCGCGCCGCCCGACGTTACCACGCGGCTCGCGGCGCTATTGCACGACGTTGAAAAGCCGGACGCCTACGCGCAAGACGGAAATATGTACCGCCACGCCGAGCTTTCGGCACGGGCGGCGGGCGAGATATTGCAGCGTCTAAAGTTTGACAGCCGCGTGGTGAAAAATGTGGTGCAGCTTGTGGCCGCGCACATGTATGACCTTGAAAACGAGGCGGGCAGAGCCTCGGTGAACCGTATGCTGGTGAAGCTGGGGCGGGAGCAGTTTTTGCGGCTGTGCGATCTGCGCGAGGCTGATTTTATAGGCTCCGGGCGGGGCGCAGATCCCGCGAGCGCGCGCAAGTGGCGGGGCATGCTGGCGGAGCTTGAAGCGCAGGCCGCGCCGCTCACGCTTGATATGCTGGCCGTAACGGGAGATGACCTCATGCGGGAGCTTGGTATACCGCAGGGGCGTGAGGTGGGAGAGCTGCTCCAAAAGCTGCACGCGCTGGCGCTTAAAAAACCCTCCCAAAACAACTACAAAAATTTGATAAGATATGCTACAATGATGTATAATGGTAAGTTGTACGAATAAACCGGGCCCGTGCCCCGGCATTATATTTTTCGCAGGAGAATGGGAAAATTGTTTGAGCAAATAGGCATTAAGCATTTTGTAAACCGTGAACAGACGGGTGGTTATGTGGATATAGAGTTCGATACCTACATAAACAACCGGGGACGAAACGAGGTGCTGGCCGTTTCCACGCAGATGCACTTTTACGAGGAGGGCGACGGAGAGCCGCTGGTTTTGGTGCATGGAATTGGGCAAAACGCCTACACCTGGCGTAAAAACATACATGAGCTGGCCAAGTATTTCCACGTATACGCTCTAGACCTTCCCGGCCACGGCTATTCGGGCAAGCCCGAAATAAGCTACAACATAGAGGAGTTTGCGCTTTCTATAGAGGCGTTCATGAATGCCAAGAAGATAATTTCGGCAAACTTCGTGGCCTTTGGCGAGGCGGCGGCCTACGTGCTGGATTTTGTAATTCACAACCCCGAGCGCACCAAGGGCATAATACTCGTTTCGCCCATCGTTTCGGGCGGCGTGGGCGTGAAGGGGCGTGGCATACCCTCCATATTCGGAAATATGGCCGCGCGTATGAAGCTTTCGCCCATGAGCGTGCGCGCCGTGCTGGAGGATTGCTATTTTGACCGCACGATGGTGACGGACGAGGTGGCGGGCGAATACCTGAACGGCGTAGTGGACAGGGATTTCCGCGTGATATCCCGCATGTGCGTGGGCAATTTTATAGACGATGAAGTTATTTCCAACCTGAACGTTGTGAAGAGCCCCATTCTTGTGATAGTGGGGAACGACGATAAGATATCCGGCGGCAGGGACAGCGAATTTTTGAACCTCGGCTTTGCCAACGGAAGCTTTCTCACCGTGCGCAATTGCGGCTACCTCGCACAGGAGGAGAAGCCGGAGCGCGTGAACGAAGCCATAGTGACATTTCTTGGAGCGAAGCGCCAATAAAAAAAGGCCATGGATGGGAACGGACGCACAGAAAAAATGATTGAATTTGCCATTGAAGGACAGGCTTTCGTGCCTGTCCCAACTGTCTTTTTAAAAGAATATATGTGCGACGCGCCGCAGGACTATGTGAAGGTGTATCTATACGGGCTGTGCCTCGCGCAGGAGGGCGGCAGCGCGCAGGATGTGGATATTGAAGAAGCGCTGCACATGACCATAGCCCAGATTTCGGACGCGCTCAAATATTGGGAGCAAAAGGGTTTCGTTAAAAAAGAGGGCGCGCGCATAAGCTATACGCAGCCCGAAAAAAAGCGGACAGCGCCCGCCGCGCTGAACCCCGCGCTATACCTCCACCGAGATTACAACCGCAAGCTGGACGCGCTTTTATCGCGCCCGCTTTCTCACACAGAGCTTGACAGGATACACGATTATACGGAAACCTTCGGCCTGCCGCACGAGGTGGTGCTTTTGATGATCGAAAACTGTGTGGCCGCGCGCGGAAAAAACATTAGCGTGGCCTATCTAGATAAGGTGGCGCGGGATTGGGCGGACGAGGGCATAAACACCACGGCCAAGGCGCGCGAAAAAATTGCCGACTATGGCGCGGCAAACGGCGGCGCGCGCGCGCTGCTTCGCGTGATGGGCATAACGGGCAAAAACCCGGACGCGGCGCAGCAGGAGCTATACGCCAAGTGGACACAAAAGTGGGGGTTCACGCAGGAGTCTATTCAATTCGCCATGAAGGGAATAGAGTTTCCCGCCGGAGCGCCCTTCAAATATTTGGACGCCATATTGCGTAATTTATATGAAAACGGCAAAAATACCTCGGGCGGTATAAGCGAATTCAACGAGGCGCGTGAAAGGCGGATCAGCGGCATAAAGGACGTGATGCGCGCGCTGGATTATTCGCGCATGGGCATAAGGCCCAGCCACGAGCGCTTTTATGACGAATGGGAGCGGGCGGGCTATTCGCGCAAAAAAATACTGCTGGCCTGCAAGCAATCGGCCGAAAACAATTCACGCCGCTTCGAATCTGTGGACGCTTTTCTTCGCGAGTGGGTGGAGAAGGGCATCACAACGGAGGAGGAAATAGAGCGCCTCATAGAGCAGCGGGACAAGCAAAAGGACAAAATAAAGCAGGTTTATGGCTGCGCGGGAATAAAAAAGAGTATAAACGATGCGGACAGAAAATGGTATGACGCGCTCACAACAGAGCACAAAATGGATCACGACGTGCTCATGTTCGCGGCGGATCTAAGCTCGCTGGCGAACGACCCCATGTCGTTTTTGCGCAAGGTGCTGAGTGACTGGGCAAAAATAGGCGTTACCACGCTCAAAAGCGCGCGGGAGCAAAATCTGAACCGCTATGCGGGCGACATGAAAAACAAGAAGGCTTTCGAGCAGCATGCCTATACGGATGAGGATCTGGAACGCAGGCGCTTTGAAGCCGTGAATAGATTGGCGGACGAGGATGAATAAAACAATAGCGGAGGTCTTTGCCGAATATAAGGAAACGGCGCTGCACAGAAAACACCATTACGAAAAGCTCTGCGCGGAAAATGAGGAGATCACCGCGCTGGAAGAGCGGCTAAAGGCGGCGCGTTTTGAGCAGCTGGAGGCTGTTGTGAACGGCCAAAGCCCAAGCGATGAGCTGGAGCGGCTGGAGGCGCGGCGCGAGCAGATCATAGAAAATTCCGTAAAATTTCCGCGCTATGCCTGCGATATATGCCAGGACACGGGCAGCGTGAACGGCCAGCTGTGCGGCTGCTTGCTCAACAAAATATATCTGCAATGCTACGGCGCGGTGGATATCTCAAGCATGCCCGTAGATTTCAGCAAGTTCAAATTGAACGTATTCGACGATGAAACGGAGCTGCCGCTCGGCCGCACCCAGCGCGGGCTCATGAAGATATACAAAAAAAATGCCGAGAAGTATATAAATGATTTTCCGGAAAACAAGCGTAAAAACATACTTATGATGGGCAAGGCGGGTCTCGGAAAATCCTACCTTTTAAACTGCATGGCTGTGGCGGCCAAAAAGCGCGGCATAGACGCGCTGCTGCTGCGGGCGGGCGGGCTGCATTCGCTGTTTTTCGCGCACAGGATGGGCGAGGATGTGGAGCTGTCCTTTTTGCACAGCGCCAAGCTGCTCTTTGTGGACGACCTCGGCGTGGAGCCTATAACGCAGAACGTGAGCGTGGAATATCTGTATGATCTTATAAACAAGCGCATGGAAAAGGGTTTGCACACGGTTTACGCCACAAACGTGGAAAATCTGCAAAAGCGCTACGACGACCGTATAGCGTCTCGCCTAGAATACGCGGATAATACGGATATGTACCTCTTTGACGGAAACGATCTGCGCATGAGATAACGGAGGAATTGAATGATAGCACTGGTTTGCGATACGCCCTATCAAATAATGTCCGCCGTGTTGGCTGCCGAGGCGGCCTGCCCGGGTGAGGACATTGTTTTTTTCATAAACACCTACCTGTATTTAAAGGAACAGACCTTCAATTACTCCGCGGAGCACAAAAATATACGTGCCATACTGTATTACGGCAAAAGGCACATGGGCGCCGCAAAGCTGCTTGCGGGCGTTATGAACCCCACAGCAATGCTGAAGCACATAGATGGCTACAGCGCGGATATGCGGTTTGACGCCATAATATGCTCGCGCACCACATACATGGCCACCTATCTTTACAACGCGGAGGCCAAGGCAGGGCGCGCCGTGCCCGTTTACCTGATCGAAGAGGGTATAGGCGAATATACCTCCAACCTCGTGGAAACGCGCTTTACGGCGGCGCTGGCCAAGCTGCGGCAAAAAACGCATATGGATCGCGTGAGCGGCGCATATTTTTCCGCGCCCACGCTCTATCCCTACAAAACGCCCTTTCCGGTGGAGAAGATACCCGCCGTCACGCCCCGCAGCAGGGGCATAATTGAAAGCATGTTCGGCCTCGGAAATCTGGAGGCGGGCGTGAACCGTCTTGCGGGCTACGGCTGCATATTTTTGAGCGAACCCAACGCCATTGAGATGAAAAACGAAGCGGACGCAAAGCTGTATGACCAAACGGAGAGCGATATAATGGACGCGGTAGCCGAGGCGGCGCAGGGCGATATGGTAATAAAGGTGCACCCCATAGACCCGGATTTCAAAAAAGAGGGGCTGGAAAGCTTTTATTCCAAGCTGCCCATGGAATCGCTGCTGCTCACGATGGACTGCGAGGATAAATTTTTCGTTTCCTCCATGTCCACAGCCATGCTCACGCCCAAGCTGCTTTTCGGCTTTGAGCCCGGGCTAATATTTACGTATAAGATACTCGACCCGCTCATAAGCCGGTTTTTGACGGACGAGCAGGTGCGGCGGCGGTATTACGCGTTCATCGAGGGTGTGATGGGGCTTTATGAGGATCAGACGCGCGTGGCGGCGCCGCTTGATATGGCCGAGCTAGGCGCAACAGCCCAAAAGTTTGCCGAGCGCTTTTCGGCCGCGCATAATTGAGCCTTATAAATCGACATACGCTATGCGTAGTGATATAATAAATAAAAATGCCAAAATTAGGAGTTTGACCATGTTTAATGACAAAACCATACTGATAACGGGCGGAACGGGTTCGTTCGGAAATTATTTCACAGATTATCTGCTCCGCAATTACGCGCCCAAGAAGATAATAATATACTCGCGCGACGAATTCAAGCAGTTCAACATGCGCAATAAATTCAAGGAACATGACAGCACGCTCCGCTTTTTCATAGGCGATGTGCGAGATAAAGAGCGCCTGTGCCGCGCCTTCAACGGTGTGGATTACGTGGTTCACGCCGCCGCCATGAAGCAGGTGCCCGCCTGCGAATACAACCCGATCGAGGCGATAAAAACCAACATAACGGGCGCGACCAACATAATTGACGCGGCGCTGGATCGCGGTGTCAAAAAAGTGGTGGCGCTTTCCACAGATAAGGCCGTAAACCCGGTGAACCTGTACGGCGGAACCAAGCTGGTTTCAGACAAGCTCTTCATTTCGGCGAACGCTTATTCGGGTGCGGAGGGCGCGGTTTTCTCCATAGTGCGTTACGGCAATGTGGCGGGCTCCAGAGGCAGTGTGATACCCTTTTTCAATCAGCTCATAGCGGCGGGCAAAAGCAGCCTGCCCATAACTGATTTTCGCATGACGCGGTTTTGGATAGATCTGCGCCAGGGCGTGGAGCTTGTGCTGAAGGCGCTGGCCGAATCGCGCGGGGGCGAGACCTACATATCCAAAATACCCTCCTTCCGCATAACCGATCTTGCCGAGGCGATGCTGCCCGGCTGCGAGATGG
Source organism: uncultured Christensenella sp. (assembly GCA_964464145.1). GTDB lineage: Bacteria > Bacillota > Clostridia > Christensenellales > Christensenellaceae > UBA5399. The sequence goes on along the minus strand of CAYXFB010000066.1, from coordinate 5,306 downwards.
AGCAGGTGGGCATTCGCGAGGGCGAAAAGCTGCACGAGGTGATGGTGGCCAAAGAGGATTCGCTGCAAACCTACGAGTTTGACGAGCATTTCATAATATTTCCGCACATGGAATGGTGGAGCGAGGAAAAACACTTCACACCCGGTGGCGTAAAGGTGGCGGACGGCTTCGAATACAGCTCCGGTACCAACAAAGACTGGCTCACCGTGGAACAGCTCAGGGTGCTGATGCGTCAAATGTAGTGGAAAAGAAAATTAATAATTAAGAATGAAGAATTAAGAATTATTGTATCGCCTGCGGCGATAATTTAAGATAATTGTCCGCGAAGCGGACTCATTCATTTTTCATTATTAATTCTTAATTATTAATTAAATCTCAGGGGTTTATATGGAAAAACTGGCTATACAGGGGGGAGCACCCCTGCGTGAAAAATATCTCTCCTATGGGAGGCAGTATATAGACGAGGCGGATATCGCCGCCGTTACCGAGGTTTTGCGCAGCGATTTTCTTACCTGCGGGCCTAAAGCGCCCGAGGTGGAGCGCGCGCTTTGCGAGATTTCCGGGGCGGGCTATGGCGTGGCGGTGTCCAACGGCACAACGGCGCTGCATACCGCTTGCATGGCGGCGGGCATAGGCCGGGGCGACGAGGTCATCGTTACGCCCATCACATTTGCGGCTTCGGCCAACTGCGTGCTCTATTGCGGCGGTACGCCCATATTTGCGGATATAGACCCCGAAACCTGGCAGATATCGCCCGAGTCTATAAAGGCGAACATAACGCCGCGCACACGTGCCGTTATAACGGTGGACTATACCGGACAGCCCTGCGATTATGAGGCGATAAGCAAGCTCTGTAAGGACAATGGACTGGTGCTCATAGAGGACGCAGCGCATTCTATTGGTACGGAATATAGGGGAATGCCGGTGGGCAGCTTTGCGGACATGACCACCTTTAGCTTTCACCCCGTGAAAACAGTGACCAGCGGCGAGGGCGGCGCGGTGATGACAAACTCGCCCGAGCTGTACCGCAAGCTGAATCTGCTCTCAAAGCACGGCATAACGCGCGATCCCGAAACAATAGGCAAGGATGAGGATTGGTATTACGAGCAGATAGAGCTTGGCAACAACTACCGCATAACGGATATACAGTGCGCGCTGCTTTTAAGCCAGTTAAAAAAACTGCCCGCCTTCGCACAGCGGCGGCGGGAGATTTCGAAGCTATATACGCAGGCCTTTTCCGCTATGCCGGAGCTTACGCTGCAAAGGGAATACGAGGGCTCTGACACGGTGCGCCACCTGTATGTGATCCGCCTGAATACCGATATGCTAAAGACCGGCCGCAAGCAGATATTTGACGCGCTGCGCGCCGAAAACATAGGTGTGAACGTGCACTATATACCAGTGTACACCTTCCCGTATTACGCGCGCATGGGCTATAGGCGCGGCATCTGCCCGCAGGCCGAGGCGCTGTACGAGGAGATCATAACGCTGCCGCTGTTTTACGCCATGACGGACGAGGACGCAAACGACGTTATATCCGCGGTGAAGAAAGTGATAGCACATTTCAGCAAGGCTTGAGGCTAATGCAACAATGTTTCGATGAGCGCCGCGAGGCAAGATGCAACATTGTTCGGCAAAACGTGCTGCTTGTCGGTTCGCTTGAGGGTGAACCGTTGCAAATAATAGGATCGGGAATCTTATATCATGGAATTATGTCTTGGAACGGTGCAATTCGGTATGCAGTATGGCATAGCCTCGGGCGGCAGGCCACGGCTTGAGGAGGCGGAGAAAATGCTGGAGTACTCCGCGCAAAACGGCGTTACCACTATAGACACGGCCGCCGCCTATGGCGAGGCCGAAAAGATAGTGGGCAGCTTCATACGAAAATTTGGCCGCGAAAAGCTTACCATAATAACAAAGCTGCGGCCGGGACTGCTGTACGCCGCCGAGCCTAAGGACTATTACAAAACCATAAGGCAAAGCCTGCGGGAAAGCCTGAAAACGCTGGGCATCGAGTACGTGGACGCCTGCCTCTTCCACAACGCGGAGTACGCGCGCGACGAGGCGGCGCTTGAGGCGCTGGCCAATACCAAGGCGGATAGGCTGGCCAAAAAGACGGGCGTATCCATATACATCCCCGCCGAATTTGAGGCGGCCATGAATTCGCCCTATGTTGACTTGATACAGATTCCCTACAACATACTGGACAGGCGGCTGGATGGGCTGCTCAAAAAGTGCAGGCAGGAGATTCACGCGCGCAGCGCCTTTTTGCAGGGGCTGCTTTTAATGGACGAGCAGGACGTACCGCAAAAGCTGTGGGACGTAAAGCCTTACCTCCACGCGCTGGACGCCTTTTGCGAACGAAACAATGTTTCGAGGATGCAGGTGCTGCTGGGCTATGTGAAAACGCAGAAGAAGATAGATAAAGTGGTGTTCGGCGTGGACAATATAGAGCAGATGAAGCAGGTGAAGGAGGCCTTCGACAGCTTTGTAGACCCCGCGCTGCTAAAGGATCTTGCCGACCAGTTCACCGTGGTGGACGACAGAATAATTATGCCAAGCCTTTGGCATGGGGAGTATAAATGAAATATCTCGGTATAGTGCAGGCGCGGTACGGGTCCTCGCGTCTGCCGGGGAAAATACTTATGGACCTTGCCGGAAAGCCTGTGCTGCAGCGCGTTTTGGAGCGCGCGGCGCGCAGCGAACGCCTTGACGAAGTGATGGCCGTGACCTCTGTGGAGCGGGCGGACATTGCCACTGTGGCGCTTTGCTCTTCGCTGGGCTACCGTGTGATGGCGGGAAGCGAGGACGACGTGCTGGACAGATACTATCAGTGCGCAAAGCATTTCAAACCCGAATATATCGTGCGCATAACCGGCGATTGCCCGCTTTATGACGCTGCGCTGCTGGATATGGCCATAGATGGAATGGAAGCGGCCGCGGATTATATGGCGGCCATAACCGAAACGCTGGCGGACGGGCTGGACATAGAAATATTTCGCTACGCGGCGCTGGAGGAGGCCTGGCACGAGGCCAAGCTGAAAAGCGAGCGGGAGCACGTTACGCTGTATATACGCAACAATCCGGAGCGCTTTAAATTGCAGGATTTCATATGTCCGCTGGGCGATCTGAACGCGGAGCGCTGGTCGCTTGACGAAGCGGCCGACTATGCGCTAATAAAGAATGTATACGAGCATCTGCCGGAGGATTTCAGCGCGGCTGATGTACTGGCGTATTTGGACGAGCACCCGCAGGTGCGCGCGCTGAACGCGGCCATAGGCCGGAACGAGGGGCTGAAAAAATCGCTTGCCGAGGATGGCGAGTATAGAGGGCAGCAGTAAAACACGGCCGCAACGAAACAATGTTTCGGAAAGCGGCTTTTTTGCGGTCGAAGCGATGAAACAGATAAAAGTTTGCGGCATGCCAAGGCGGGGCCGCAGTTTATGAGAGGTAGAAAAAATGAGCAAGAGTACGGAGCTTTACAAACACGCAAAGAGCATAATACCGGGCGGAACACAGCTTTTGTCCAAGCGGCCGGAGCAGTTTTTGCCAGACAAATGGCCGAGCTACTATTCCAAGGCCAAGGGCTACGAGGTGTGGGATCTGGACGGCAATAAATACGCGGACGTGTGCTATATGGGCATAGGCGCGAATGTGCTGGGCTATGCCGTGGAAGAGGTGGACAACGCCGTAAAAGCGGCGATAGACAATGGCAGCATGTGCACGCTCAACGCGCCCGAGGAGGTGTACCTCGCAGAGAAGCTGCTTTCGCTGCACGGCTGGGCAGATATGGTGCGCTATGCCAAGGCGGGCGGTGAGGCGATGGCTCAGGCGGCGCGTATAGCGCGGGCGGCCACGGGCAGGGACAAGATATTGTTTTGCGGCTATCACGGCTGGCAGGATTGGTATCTCGCGGCCAACCTGGGGCAGGGCGATTCTTTGAAGGAGCACCTGCTGGCCGGGCTGGAACCTGCGGGCGTGCCAAGCGGCCTGCGCGGAACAATGTTGCCCTTCCGCTACAACGATATTGAGGAGTTTCGCGCGCAGTGCGAGGCGGGCGGTGGCGATATAGCCGCCGTTGTTATGGAGCCGGTGCGAAACGATATGCCCGCGGCGGGATTTTTGGAGGAGATACGCGAATATACCAGTAAGAACGGCATAGTGCTGGTGTTCGACGAGATAACGGCCGGATTCAGGCTGTGCTGCGGCGGCAGCCATCTCACGCTGGGCGTGGAGCCGGACATAGCGGTTTTCGGCAAGGCGCTGGCGAACGGTTTTCCAGTTTCGGCAATAGTGGGCAGGCGAGAGGTCATGTCCGCAGCGCAGGACACCTTTATATCCAGCACGTTTTGGACGGAGCGCACAGGCTTTGCGGCGGCGCTTGCCACGCTGGATTTTTACGAACGAAACAATGTTGCGCAAAGCTTGACCAAGACGGGCGAAGCGGTAACGCGCGGCTGGCAGGAGGCCGCAAAGGCCGCCGGGCTTACCGTGCATACGGGAGGTATCGCGCCGCTGACTCACTTTGCCGTGCAGAGCGAAACGCCGCTGGTGTGCAAAACATTTTTCACGCAGGAAATGCTAAAGCGCGGGTATTTGGCAAGCACGGCATTTTACGCCAGCTACGCGCACGATGAAGCGCTGACCTCGCGCTATATTGAGGATGTTTCCGCTGTGTTCGCGGCAATGGCAAAAGTGGAGGATATATCGGCGTTGCTGGATGGACCGGTTTGCCAGAGCGGTTTTCAGCGGCTCAATTGATGCGCCGAGGGGGCGGGATTCGCTTGCGCCGTTGCGCATGGCGGGCTTATGGTTTAAAATACGGTTATGGAAAAGCAAAATTGCGCGTACATACTGGAATGCTCGGATGGTACGCTTTATACGGGATGGACTAACGACATAGAGAAACGTATCGCCGCGCACAACGCGGGCGCGGCGAAATATACGCGCGTCCGCACACCGGTGCGCCTGGTTTACACCGAGCGTTGCGAGACCAAACAGCACGCCATGAAGAGGGAGTATCAAATAAAACGCCTGACCCGCCGGCAAAAGCTGGAGCTTATAGGTGGCGGGGAAAAATCATCTCAAACTGAGATTGACAATTCACCACAACCTATTATATAATAATAAAGCTTTGTATTTTGTGTGCTGGTAGCTCAGCTGGATAGAGCGTCTGGCTACGGACCAGAAGGTCGGGAGTTCGAATCTTCTCCAGCACACCATGTTTTGTTAGAAGGATTCTCAAGAAATATCGGCTCTATGTCAAATGTTGGGGTAGAGCAGTAAACTAAAGCAAGAATAGCGAG
>CAYXFB010000065.1:0-15193 GCA_964464145.1 uncultured Christensenella sp. | reverse complement strand
TGAGGGGATTTGGGGATAGAGCGCCGCTCACGCTCCGCGCGCGGTCATCTTTTGCTGTAAGTTTGGGGATAGTGGGGGTGCGCGCTGCGCTAAGGTCCGGAGAAATGCCCCCGCGTCCCTCCGCTGCTATGCGTACGTTAGCCGGATGTGGGGGTTAGGGGGTAGATGGAGGATAGCGGTTTTGTTTGTGCTAGGCTGTTCGTTGGTTTGTGGTTGTTTATTGTTTGTGGGGTGCTCTCTTCTTTGATTACGGCTGTTCGCTTGGTTTGGGGGTGGCCAGCGATACCACTCGCTTCGCTTGTGGCTTGCTTTGTCTTGTTGTTTGTGCTTGGCATTTCGTTTGGTTGGTGGGTGGCTTTTCTTTTGGGGTTGCTCAAACAATGGCTTACCACAAACCCTCCTCCCCCCATACTCTGAGCGGGTGGGGAAGATGGGTTTCGTAAGGAAACTTTAGCGCAGCAAACGCGACAACGGCTTACATCTAACCGTCCCAGCGGAGCTAGGGAGCGGCGCTGCTCTACATACAGCATCACTCAAACGAAGTTTACGCCGCGTTTTCCGTCGGAACCCATCTTTCCCGCCCGCGTCCAACCCTATACCCGCGCCTCCGCGCGGAATTCGCCCGCCGCAGGCGCATATCCACATACGTGAAGCTTTCATCGTTTAGAAAAACAATAAAATAGAAGCACAAGCGCCCCCACGCAGCGGGAAGAGCGGAACAACGCAGGCGCATATTGTGCAATGTTTAAGGTTTGGGTCACATCTTTGGCAAAGATGCAAAAACATATAGAAGCGCCTAAGCGCCTCCGCGCTGAGGAAAAGCGCCCCGCGCAGCGGGAAAAGCGCCCCCACGAAGGTAAGAACAGCCCGCCGCAGGAAAAACCCTATCCCCGCAGCATACCGCTGCCATCGATCATATCAACAGCCCTGCGCAGCAGCTCCGGACTCTGCACCAGCGCAAACCGAACATACCCCTCTCCGGCCGGCCCAAAGCTGCCTCCCGGGGTGCAAAGCACGCCCGTTTTATCCGCAAGCTCCAGCACAAAATCGGATGAATTAGCGTAGCCATCGGGCAGCTTCGCCCATACGAACATCGTGGCGGGGCTGTCCGGTACGTTCCAGCCAATATCGCGTAACCCGCCGCACAGCGCGTCACGGCGCTCACGATAGCAGGCGCGGTTGGCGTCCAGTATGTCCTGCGGCCCGTTTAACGCAGCCATCGCGGCGATCTGCACGGGGAAGGATATTCCGTAATCTATTTGCGAGCGCACACAGCGGAAGTTGTGCATTATATCCGCATTGCCCATGGCGAAGCTTATCCTTAGGCCAGTCAAATTGTATGATTTGCTCAGCGAATTGAACTCCACGCCCACATCCTTCGCGCCCGGCACGGCCAGAAAGCTCATGCCCGGTTCGCCGTCCATAACAAGCTCAGAGTAGGCGTTGTCGTGTATTACGGCTACGTCGTAGGTTTTCGCCCAGTCCACCAGCTTTTCGTAAAAGGAACGCGGGGCTACTGCGGTGACGGGATTGTTCGGGTAGGAAACCACGATCATTTTGGCGCGCTTGGCCACCTGTTCGGGTATCGCGTCAAGATCGACGAGGAAATCATTTTCGGCCAAAAGCGGCGTGAAGGCTATATCCGCACCCGCTAAAAGCGGGCCGCACTGGAAAACAGGATAGCTCGGGTCGGGCACCAGCACAATGTCGCCCGGGTCGCAGAGCGGAAAAGCTATGTGCGCCAAGCCCTCCTGCGAACCGTATACGGAGGTTATCTCCTCCGCGCAAAGATGCACGCCATAGCGGCGGGCGTACCATTTCACCACCGCGTCCGTAAGCTCGGGCATGTCGGCCAGCGAATATTTATAGTTGTCCGTATTGGCGGCGGCGGCTTTCAGCGCGGCCACAACATGCTCGTCCGGCTGGAGGTCGGGCGTGCCCACCGAAAGGTTAACCGTTTCGCGTCCGGCGGCTTTGAGCTCACGCTTTTTATCCTCCAGCTTGGAGAATATGTTTATGTCGAAATGCTTCATTTTTTGAGAAAATGTTATCATGCAAAAAACCTCGCTCCGTTAAAAATTATCTACAGAATATATTATAATACTAATTCCAAATTAAAACATCTGTTTTACAGCAAATCAACTTAAAGTAGCGCAGAACACGTCTCATATCATTCCAAATGCGCTTCGCGCTATAAAAATTGCAAGCACTTTTTATATGGAAAGGTATAACCTGTTTGCGAAAAAAAGCTTCCGCTTTTTAGAAAATAACGGAAGCTGATGCGTTGCGTATCCTTATTGTGGTCTATTTATCACAGCGCAAAAACCTTAGCATTTCGCTGGCAGAGGGCGGGCAACCGGGCAGGCTGCGCGATATGCCCGCAGTGCAGCTTCCCACGCCGCAGCCGTTTGCCTTAACTCCGCGAAAGCCTTGGCCTATGCATACCTTGCCCGAAAAACCGCCGCGCTCATCAATGCGTTTAAGCGCGTGTATAAGGTTTGCGTAACAGGCGGAGCAGGCCTGCCGTTCGTCCGCGTGCGCCGCGAGGCTTGCGACCTTGCGCGTGGCGGGTTTTATGGCGCGGCTTTCGTCCCTATTGAGCGCGCGTATGTTGGCCGCCCCAAGGTCTGCGCTGCCCACACCCTCGTGCTGCGCCACCATTATGTGCTCTATCTCAGAAGGCGCGTAACCCAGCGTATCGGCCAGGTATGAATCCACCAGCACGGGATCGGCACCGCAGATCAGGCGGTTCATTTTAACAGGGTTGCCGCCCTCCTCAAAATCAAGATCGCCGCACAGCCCGTCCACCAGCACAAAATCTGTCTTTATGAGCGTGTTTAGGCAGCCTATGGGTTTGTGCAGTCCCAGCGCGTGAAATTTGCGTTTTTCCGCGTCGGATATAACGCCCTTCATGTTTTTGAGCGCGCCGGTTATTTTGGTTTGGCAGTGGCCCTTCATAACGGGCAGGTTTATAAGAAAATCCATAGCAAGCGCCGCGTCGCTGAGCTCTATATCGTAGCCGCCGTGCGAGAGCGTGGTATAGCTGTCTCGCTTGGTGTCAAGAAGCGGCACGGCGTATTTACTGGAAAGCGCAACGTATCCGCAGGCTTTGAAGGCCTGCTGCGTGTTTGCGCCTATCCAGCTTCCTTCGAGTATGGTTATATCCCGGTGGCCGTTTTGCTGCAAATATTCTATGAGCGCGCCAACTATAACGGGCGAGGTGGTAGCCCCCTCGGTGCAGGGTCGCGCCACCACAAGGTTGGGCTTTAGCCCTATTTTTGCGCCAGCCGGTATAGCCTCGGCAAGCTTTGCTTCTTCCAGCAGCCGCCGTGTGTTCTGTGCAGCGTCTTCGCCGTATATCACAAGTATATCTTTTTTATCCATGGTTGCCTCCGTCAGCGGCGCTTGCCCGTCATGCGCAGCGACGCTATCTCGAAAACGGAGGTGACTGCCAGCACCTTTTCGTTTATGGGCAGCTCCAGCATCTGTGGTCTGAATTTGCGCGTAAGTTCGCGCAATGCCTCGGTTTTACGCTCACCGAAAAGCTCTTGCGCCTCGCCCTGTATCACCACGCTGGAGTAATGCGTGCTCACGTTACACATAGTCTTGGCGTTCGGTTTAGCGTACACGCCTCTGTCATCAAACACCGTTACGCACACGCGCTTGTTTGCGCGAATACGCGCCGCTTTTTCGCCGTTCATCTGGCCGTGTATGTATATGAAGCCGCCGCTGTACAAAAAATTTACCGGCACGGCATAGGGTTCGCCCGAAAGCGCCAAAACGCGGGTTTCAGCATCGCTCAAAAGCTGCTCCATCTCTTGCTTATCCATATTGCACTCGCGCATATTTCCTCCGATAGTTTAATTTTCCGGCAAGTTTGCTATTACTCCGCGCACCGCTACTATGTTGGGCGAGAGCTGTATCTCGTCGCCGTATTGAACGTCCAGCCCGTAGGAATCCGCGAAAAATTGCTGCAACCGGGCAAGGTCTGGCGATACCAGCCGCACCTCGCTGCCCGCTAAGTCGCGCGGCAGTACCTCTAGACCGTAGCGCTTTTTAAAATCGTTATATGCTGGGGAACGTGTGTCCCAGCCGCCCAGCAGATGGTTGTTTATGAAATAATCCTTGGGAAAGGCGTGGAATATACTGTAAGCTTCGTTTCCTTCTATGAGCGGGTTGGACGTGGGGTACATGAAGGCCAGCTCGTCAGATACGGCATACATAGTTTCATATGCTTCCTTTATACCCTCCACACTGGTGCCGTATCTTGCGTGCAGCCGCTCGTCTATGCTCACGCGCGATTGCACGGTGCTGAAGAAGCTGGAACAGAGGCCTATTCCCGCCACGCAAAACACAAGCATCGCGGCGGCGGATACGCTCTTTTGGTTGATCTCGCCTCCCGCCCTCGCGCGCAGCGAAGCAACGTCTATGAGCATTATGAGCAGCAATATGGACAGTATATAGTGCGGATACCACGCGCGCAAGGCTTCGCCCCGCCACAGCACGTTGAACAATATCTGGAAGAGGAAGGGCAGCGCGGCGATCACCGCCGTAAAGACTCGGAACAGCTTTTTTTTCTGCGATATGAAGGCGGCGGAAAAGGCCGCGACCAGGCACACCAGCATAAACAGATAGCCCGTATCCATAACGTTGTTCACGGCGTCCTGAACCACCACCTGTCCATTTAGGTTGTAGCGCGTGTCCGCCATGCCATCGTATATATATTCCATCTTCTCAACGGAAAAGCGATCGTCGTCAGGGTAGGTGAAGCTGCCCCAAAAATAGTCCACATCCTGCGCCGACCAGCCCAGATCGGCAAAGAGCCCGGGATAGCGCGCATAGTCCAGCGGCTGATGATCCATAATGTTTATGCGCGCCGCGTGGAAGCGCTTATAGTCCGCAAGCTCCTTATTTGAGGCGAAGTATGCGCCGTCTATCAGCGTAAGCCCGCCGAATATGGCAAAACCGGCGATAAGCGCCAGCAAAAAGCCGGTGGCCGCGCGGCGGTAGCGTATGAAAAAAAGTATGCCGAGCGCGCCGAAGTAAACAAGCGCGGAGGCCGCGGACTCCTTGCGAAGCGCCATGGACGAAACGAGCGCAATAACGGATATAACGTACAAAAAGCGCCGCGTTTTCTTGTTTTCCATGTAAAAAGCGTATATCAGACACACCAGCGCGCAGCCCATCATGGCGTAGCACACCATTGTGTAGGTGAAGTTCATAACTATCATGCCAAAGCAAAAGGGTACGGTGAGAATATAGAGCGCGCTGCCGAGGCGCGAGCCAAATTTGTCCATTATCACGCCGCCCGCGAAGGAGCAGGCGAGCAGCAGCCCCAAAAAGAGGTATATGCCGTACCAGTTCACCGCGCCGAAAAGCCTATAAAGCCCGGCCAGCACATAATTCAGCACAACGCTTATGTGCGGAAAGTGCGTATAGTATTCGCCCATGGAGCCGTTCAGCAGATTTTGTATATAAAAATCGTCATTCATGGAAAAATGTACGAAATTGAGCGCGTCCATCACAATAAAAACCGCCACGTTTATGGCGCAGGCCACCGCCGCATAAAGCAGTATGGATTTTATACTGTTCTTGCCTATCCAACCCGTTTTAGATAAAGACATACAACCCCCCGGTTAATACAAATTAATAATTAATACTAATTCCGAAGAAAACATCTGTTTTAATTCGGAAGCGCTGCGCCTGCGGCGTGGCAGGTTCTGCGCAAGAGTAGCGCAGAACACGTCTGTCATTCCAAACGCGCTTCGCGCTATAAAAATGCAGAACGCAAATTACCGCGTTCCACATTTTGACGTTTTAACTTCGCTTAATGTTCGAATAAATCATATTGAAAACAAGCCCGCAGATTATAATGGCCGCAACCACAAAGCCCAGCTTGAGCGCAAAGAAGCTGAATTCGGTCAGGGTGGGGTCACTGCCCGCCCTAAAGCCGATGGCAACAATAACGCCCGCCATAACAATGCATACAGCCAGCAGCACCACCGTGAAGGATATGCGGTTGGCCATGCGCTCCAAATTCTTGTCCATCTTGTCAAGATGCTTTATGTTGAGGTCAACGGAATAGTCCTTTTCCTCCATGCGCCGCATTAGATTTAGCACAAAGGGCGGCAGTGATTTCACGAGATCGCGCGAGTCGCTAAGCAGTATGCTGGCGTCCGTACGCAGCTGCTTGGTGGAAAAACGGCTTTTCAAAAGCCTGCTCGTCGTTTGGCGCGCAATGCTGAGCACGCTTGAATTGGGCGAAAGCTGCTCTATTATGCCCTGCGCCGTGCCCAGCGCTTTGGCCACCATGGCAAATTCGCCCTGTATCACCATATTGTATTCGCCCGCCAGTGAGAATATGCTGGAAAACAGCTTGCCCGCGTTCACCTCTTCAAGCGGAGAATATACGTACTCGTCCATCAAAACATCCAGCGTTTTCAAAAACTTGCGCTGGTTTACGCTGTTGCCCGATACGTCCATATCCATTATGGCCTGCGCTATCTTGCGCGTGTTTTGCGTTGCCATGCCCAGTATCAGGTCATTAAGCTGCATCCTGAAATGCTCGGAGAGCCTGCCCGTCATGCCGAGGTCTATAAATTCTATGCAAGCTCCGCCCCGCGTTATCATAACGTTGCCGGGGTGAGGATCGGCGTGAAAAAAGCCGTCCACGAGGATCTGGCTCAAAAGTGAATTGGCAAAATCCTCCGCTATCTTGCGCTTGTCCGCGCCCATAGCGTCCAGCGCGGGTATATCGTTTATTTTTATGCCGCGCACATAATCCATTGTGAGCACGCTCTTCGTGGTGTATATCCACTTAACGCGCGGCGTGGTTATGTTTGGCTGAGCGGAAAGGTTTTCGCGCAGGCGGTCAAGGTTTTGCGCCTCCACGGTCAGATCCATCTCCTGCTCCAGCACCTTTTTCAGCTCCAGCACCATTTTTTCGAAGTGATACAGCTTGCCGTACTTGGAATGCTTGTCAACAAAGCGCGCCAGCCGCAGCAGTATGCTTATATCCGTTTCCACCACGCTCTGTATGCCCGGGCGCGAGACCTTCACGGCCACCTCGCCTCCGGAATGCAGCATGGCGTGGTATACCTGCGAAACGGAGGCCGCCGCAACGGGCGTCTTGTCAAATTCGGCAAATATATCCTCTATGCGGCCGCCCAGCTCACCCTCTATCATGCGCCGCGCCTCCTCGAAGGGGAAGGGAGGAACGCTGTCCTGCAATTTTTGCAGCTCCAGCGCAACGTCCTCCGGTACTATATCCGTACGCATTCCCAGTATCTGGCCGATTTTGACGAAGGTGGGGCCCAGCTGTTCGCAGGATAGGCGAATGCGCTCCGCCAGGCTCAGGTCGCCCGCGCTGCTTACCGCGTTCTCAAGCTCCTTCTGCGGGTTACGCGAGAAGGCCGTTTTAACAAAAATGAAACCAAGCCCATTTTTATTCAAAACGGACATGATTTCCTTAAACCGTGACATATTGGTTCCGTGCGGTTTTACGGTGTGTGCCATATCGCCGTCAGTCCTGCTTTGCGGCCGCAAGCTCCTCTTTTATTATGGCACGGATATCTTCCTTTGTAAGCCCGCCGCCCTTAATATCTCCCACAACTTCATTGACTTCGTTGCGGATCATAGTTTTAAGCTCGCTGCGCTGCTCTTCTCCCTTTTGCACCAGGTCGTGCATGAAGCCCTGAGCGTCCTGCTTTTGAACCTTGCCGGCGTCCACCATCCGCTCCACCATGGCTTCCAGCTTTTCGCGCGAATAGGCAAAAAGACCGAAACCGAAGTTGATGGTATCTTCAACAAAATTGGACATAAAATAGCCTCCTTTGGATTTAGCTAATCGCAAATATATAAGCGATCATGTATATATACCTACATTATAATACCATATGCAGTTTTTTGCAAAATAATCGCTCAGCGCATATTTTGAGCGATGTAAAAATCACAGGCGGTCGTAACCATCTCAGACCAACTGCCAAACTCTGTGCATTCCCCCACCAGCTCATTCACACCCGGACGCAGCAAGCAGGGTATCTCGTCTATGCTGCCGATATGTAGACCTGTGGCCTTTAAAAATTTGTCGAAGGTTGAGAACTTTGTATATTCTTTCATGAAGTCATCGCTAAAAAGCCCGTGTATCCCGATATTGCCCACAACGTCCCCGACATGGCGTGTATCCCCCACAATAACCATATCAGACATAATATTGATAATCCTTTCCGTCAAAGGGCGCTGCATCACCCCCCGGCATATAGCTGTTGCCGCCTTCACGCGGCTGCCTTGAGCCGGGAAGGCATATATGTTTTTATATTGACCTATATAAAAACAATTATATCATAACATATATAATGTAAAAAAAGGCAATCTAAACAAGCGCTGCGAAAAGGTTTCACAAATAATTTACGAAAAACTACGCCCAAAACGTTTATATGTATAGTATACTTATTCCTAGATAGAGATAAGATATGGAAGGGTGAGGTTTAGATATGGAAAAACCAACATTGGATCAGCTGCGTTCAAAGCAGGGTTTTATATGCGATATGGACGGAGTTATATATCACGGCAACCGGCTGCTGCCCGGCGTTGCCGATTTTGTGAAATGGCTTTTGGATGAGGGCAAAAACTTTTTGTTTCTTACAAACTCAAGCGAGCGCACCAAGATGGAGCTAAAGCAAAAGCTGGGGCGCATGGGTCTGGACGTGGAGGAGAACCATTTTTACACGAGCGCGCTGGCCACGGCCAAATTTTTGAAGCAGCAGTCCGAAAACTGTTCCGTATACGCCATAGGCGAGGCGGGTCTTTTTAACGCGCTGTACGAGGCGGGCATAACGATGAACGATGTCAACCCCGAATACGTGGTGGTGGGCGAAACCAGCAACTACAATTACGAAAACATACTCAAGGCGGTGAAATTTGTGCAGGGCGGCGCGAAGCTTATTGGCACGAATCCGGATATGACAGCGCCCACCGAGGCGGGCATAATACCGGCCTGCCGCGCGCTTATTGCACCAATAGAGCTGGCCACGGGCAAAAGCGCCTACTTTGTGGGCAAGCCCAACGCGCTAATGATGCGCACGGGAATAAAAATATTGGGCGTACACTCTGCGGATGCCGCCATTGTGGGAGATCGCATGGATACGGACATACTGGCCGGCATAGAGTCCGGCATGGAAACCGTGCTGGTGTTATCGGGTGTTTCCACGCGCGAGACGGTGAAGCAGTTCCCCTACCGGCCGACCTACATACTGGACGGTGTGGGCGGTATACCCGGCTAAGGCAATACCGCGCAAAAAAGCGCGCGATTACGTTTTGCCCGAATTGCGCGGTGTTGCCTTAAGAGTAAAATAACGAAGCGAAGCCTCTTTCCTTTGCGGGGGAGAGGTTTTTTTGCGCGCGCATAAGATTGACTTTAGCGAAAAAATATTCGATAATATAAGATGTTTGATTTTTAAGATTTTTTCCACAGATTAGGGGGATAATAATTGAACTTTACAGAAAATGAGAAAAAATGGCAGCAGCGTTGGGCGGATACGGGGCTGTACAAATTCGACCCAAACAGCGACAAGCCAAAAAAATACGTGCTGGAGATGTTTTCCTACCCCTCCGGCGCGAATCTGCACATAGGCCACTGGTATAACTACAGCCTGGCGGATAGCTATGCCCGCTTTGCGCGGCTCACCGGCTGGAACGTTTTTCACCCGATGGGATTTGACGCCTTTGGGCTTCCAGCGGAGAACTATGCCATAAAAACAGGCATACACCCGCAGGATTCCACGCTAAAAAACATAGCAACGATGGAGAAACAGCTCTCCGCGATAGGCGCGACCTACGATTGGGATTATGAGCTCTTCACCTGCTCGCCCGAATATTACAAGTGGACGCAGTGGTGCTTTTTGCAGCTTTATAAAAACGGTTTGGCCTACCGCAAGGCCGCGCCCGTGAACTGGTGCCCCTCCTGCAACACCGTGCTCGCCAACGAGCAGGTGGTGGACGAGGGTGTGTGCGAGCGCTGCGGAACGACGGTGACGCGCAGACACCTGACGCAGTGGTTCTTCAAAATAACGGATTACGCGGAGCGCCTGCTTGAAGGCCTTGAGGGGCTCGACTGGCCTGAGAAAACCAAGCTCATGCAGAAAAACTGGATAGGTAAATCCGTGGGCGGCGAGGTAACGTTTACATTCGAAGCCTCGGGCGAGCCGTTCACGGTCTTCACCACTCGAGCCGATACGCTTTTCGGCTGCACATACGTTGTTATGTCGCCGGAGCACCCGCTGCTTGAGAGTATCACCACGGCGGAGCAGAAGGAAGCGGTGGAGCAATACCGCGAATATGCCGCCAAGGCGAGCGAGATAGACCGCCTTTCCACCAAGCGCGAAAAGACGGGCGTTTTCACGGGGGCTTACGCGCGCAACCCCATAAACGGCAGAAAGGTGCCCATATGGACGGCGGATTACGTGCTGGCAAGCTACGGCACGGGCATAGTGATGGCCGTGCCCGCTCATGACACGAGGGATTTCGAGTTTGCCACCAAATACGAGCTGCCCATAGAGCGCGTCATAGAGCCGGCGAAGGAGGGCGAGGACGGTTCGCTGCCCTACACGGAATACGGCGTGCTTGTAAATAGCGACTGGGCGGACGGCCAAACTACGGAGCAGGCCAAAGCAAGCATAATAGAGCATCTTTCAAACGAGGGGCAGGGCGCTTTCAAGACGAACTATCGCCTGCGCGACTGGCTGATATCTCGCCAGCGCTACTGGGGCGCGCCCATACCCGTTGTGTATTGCGAAAAATGCGGCGAGGTGGCCGTGCCCGAGGATCAGTTGCCAGTTATGCTGCCCTACGATGTGGATTTCACGCCGGACGGCACATCCCCGCTCAAGAAGAGCGAAGCCTTCCTGAACACCACCTGCCCCATCTGCGGCGGCCCGGCCACGCGTGATGTGGACACCATGGACACCTTCGTGTGCTCTTCCTGGTATTATATGCGCTATCCGGACAACAAAAACAAGGAGGAAGCGTTCAACAGGCAGATAATGGACAAAATGCTGCCCGTGGATAAATATGTGGGCGGAGCGGAGCACGCCGTAATGCATCTTCTATACGCGCGTTTCTTCACCAAAGCCTTTAAGGACATGGGTTATATAGGATTCGACGAGCCCTTCCTGTCGCTGGTGCATCAGGGCACCATACTTGGCCCGGACGGTGAGAAGATGAGCAAGAGCCGCGGCAATGTTGTTTCGCCCGACGCTCTCATTGAAAAATACGGCTCTGACACGCTGCGGCTGTATCTGGCCTTCGGCTTCAACTACATAGAGGGCGGGCCGTGGAACGATGACGGCGTACACGCCACACACCGTTTCTTAGAGCGTGTGGAGCGCCTTGTGAACTCCGTGCTGGATGTGCAGGGCGGAACGGGCGCGGCGGACGCGGAGCTCAAGTATCAATTGAACTTCGCTATAAAGAATGTAACGCGCGATATACCCGCCTTCTCCTTCAACACGGCGGTGGCGCGCATAATGGAGCTTACCAACGCCATGTATAAATACATGGAGCGGCCGGACGGCGTTTTCGCCCGCGAGGCTATGGCAAAGCTGCTGCTGCTGCTGTCCCCCTTCGCGCCGCACTTCTGCGAGGAGATGTGGGAGAAGCTGGGCAGACCCTATTCCATATTCAACGCGAGCTTCCCCGAGGTGGACGAGAGCGCGCTGGTGCGCGATACCGTGAACATGGCGGTGCAGCTGAACGGCAAGGTGCGCGCAAAGTTCGATATTTCCTCTTCGGCAAGCAAGGAAGAGGTGGAGGCCTATGTGCGCGGCGAATTTGCCTCGCTGTGGGAGGGCAAGCAGATCGTTAAGCTTATAGTGGTGCCCGGAAGGATTGTGAATATAGTCGTGAAATAATATTGATTTCAGATAAAAATGTCACAAAAATGATATTTTAAATCGGAATTGATATGAAACGAAGCTCTGACGCGGAGGTATTGATTTGAACGGTATAACAGCATGCGACAGAACGATTGTGGACAGTTATGTGGAGAGCCTATCCGGCGACGGCCGCGAATGGGTGGCCGAAATGATAGGCTTCATGCGGGAGAATTTTCCGCAGGCCAAGGAGGGCATGTGCGGTGACGCGCCAGCCTACGCTCTCGGAAGCCGAAACGTTTGCTTTGCAGCCACGGAGAGCTGTTTTATATTCACAACGGACGACAGTGATTGTATAGACACACTGAAAATGCTGCTGCCCGATGCCATTTTGACGGAGGACAGCATAATGGTGGGATATGATGACGCGGGTGTGGTCTGGACCCTGCTGGACGCGCTGCACGATATTGCCCGCAAATGATTTTTTTGAAATAACGGCTAAACAATGGCCGCAGACTTACGATAATATGATAGGATGAGAAAAATATGGCTAATTTCGACTTTGACGTGGTAGTCAAAATAGGATCTATGGCGCTTGTGAACAAGGCCGACAACGATCTGGATTATAATACATTCTCGCGGCTGGCGCACGGCCTCAAGCCGGGCTACATACTTGTAAGCTCGGGCGCGGCGGTGATAGGCCGCATAGACTATATGCAGCGCAACGGCGGCAGAGAGCTCAAGGGCAACATGGATGATATAATGACCTGCTATTCCGCGCAGGGTCAGCCGCTTTTGATGGAGCTGTACAGGAGGTTCGTCAATCCCAAATACTCTGTTCGGCAGGTATTGATCGAGCACAGCCATTTCAACAGCGAGCGCAAGGTGAATCACATTCGCAAGCTCATGATATCGGCGGCAAACCAAAACGCCATACCCATAGTGAACTACAACGACGCCGTTTCGGATACGGAAAACACAAAGTGGGAGCTTGACAGCCTAAAGGCAAAGAGCGACAACGTGGTGGAATGTATAGACAACGACGAGACGGCCGCCGTGATAGCGCGGCTCATGAAGGCCAAAACGCTGGTGATACTGTCCAGCATAAACGGCATATACGCAGACCCCAAAGACCCCTCCACAGTCATTGGTGAAGTGCTGGGCGACAGCTACGAAGAGGTGGAGAAGAAGATAGACGAGATGATGAAATGCTGCAGCGGAGCTTCCAGGCAGGGCGCGAACGGCGCCGCCGCCAAGCTGAAATATGCAAAGGAAGCGCTAAAGGAAGGCACCACGGTAATAATTGCCAACGCGAAACATTCTCTGAAGGACATTTTAGAGGGCAAGGTGGTGCGTACGCTGCTGCAGATAAAATAGCGGCATAGCCGGCGTTTTTCGCTCAATGAAAAACTTGCCTGCCGCAACAAAGAGCGAAGGTGAGATTTGAGTTGAAAATTTGTCCTAGATGTTACAGCAAGGTGCCGGATGATAGCAGCAATTGCCCGCAATGCGGTTTTAAGATCGTGCAGATAGAGCCGCGCCCGCCCGCACCGCACAAGGAGCGAGACGAGGTGAAGGAACAGCCCGCTCCGCAGAAGCCCAAGAAGAAAAAGGCGAAGAGATCTGATTTTATAATACTGTTCGGTATACTGGGCGCCTTTGTTTTGCTGATGGTATTGGTCAACATGCCACTGCCCTCTCTGTCGGCTCCGCCGCGCATAGGTGGCGGGAGCGTGACGGTGGCGGGTGGTTCGCAGTCGTCCGGCGGATCGCAGTCGTCCGGTGGTTCGGGTTCCTCGCAATCATCCTCCGGCGGCACGGGTGCAAGGCAAACGCCCAAGCCGGTGCAAACAAACGGCACGGCGGGCACGCTCTACAAGGTGGATTCAGATAATACGGTATATTTTTCGCTGCGCAAGGAAAATATTGAAGCGGTGCTGGCCAAAGAGGACGTGCAGCCGCTCATAGATGAAAAGGAACTGGTGATACTGGAAAACGGAACGCTTGTGACGCTGATAAACGTTTCTGGGGATATCGCCTTTGTTGATATAATGGACGGCGAGTATGAGGGCGGCGTCGGCTATGTGGTGCACGCCGCGCTAAAGAAGGCGGGCTGAAAAACTCGTAAGCCCCGAACGGAGGATTCTTTTTTTGACACAGGGTGAGAAAATACTGCTGGTGCTTGCGGGTGTCTTTACGGTCGCGCCGCTCATAATGCTTATGTTCGCGCCGCAAAACGGTTATTTTAAAATACCCGATCTGCTCCAGATAATAATATACGGTTGTCTGGGCGCTTTTTTCCTGCTGTTCATAAAGTTTCGCAAAAATATGCGGCTGGCGCTCACATTCATGTGGATACTCTGCGGCTTTTTTCTGCTGTCCATAGTGCTGGTGGCGCTCACCAGCGGTGCGCTCAACTGATACGCACAGAAAAATCACATCATAGCACTTTCAAGCGTAGTGAATTTATCTTTTGTAAAACCTTTTTCTTCCATAATGCAAACGGCTATTGCGTCAAATACGGCGTTCATTGCTATTATACTGGAGGTAGCCAGTATACCAAGCTGATCGGCCTCACGCTCCACCATTATCTGAAGAAACAGATCGCATTCCGCCGCCAAAGCGGACTGCCCGTTTTGCGTAACGCCTATTATAAAAGCGCCCTTGTTTTTGCAGGCGCAAAGCATATCAAGTATCTCGCCAGTCTCCCCGTCTCCTGAGATAAGCACCACGACATCGCCGCTGCCCACAGCGCCCATGCCGCCGTAAGCGGCTTCGGAAGGCTCTATGAAGGCGGCAGGCCGCTCCACGCAGTTCAGCGTGTGCACCAGCTTTTTCCCCGCCGTGCCCGCCGCGCCGCAGCCCGAAACATAGGCCATGCCGAGGCAGCTGTAAAGCACCCTTGCAGCCAGCGCCACCGTGGCCAGCTCCATGTTGTCGCGCACAAATTTTATTGCATCGCGGTCTGCATTCAGCGCCGCGCGTATAGTTTCCAGAATTTTTTCCATATTCACCCACCCGTGATATATGCTTTCACGAAATTTTATATTTAAACATAAGATGCTACATTTCTCGCTGCATTGTAATATAATAGAAACATATTACACTAATATTTTTTGAATTACAATAGCGGGGGATATATGGATAAGGAATACTACATCTCGCGATGCGATTTTGGTGCGCAGACAAAAGCGAAAAATATGTTAAAAAATCTTGCTTTTGCGTATTATTATGCTATAATTAACCAGTGAGCTTATAAGGAGTGCGGCAGGCACAGGGTGATATCCACGCTTTTCGGCAGTATCATCCGCGGTCGCGTTCTATTT
>CAYXFB010000064.1:0-16083 GCA_964464145.1 uncultured Christensenella sp. | reverse complement strand
TCAATATGTCGCAATCCTTTATGAGCCATTTTGCAATTATGACCTTCTGCTGGTTTCCGCCCGATAGATTTCTTATGAGCTGCCTTACGGACGGTGTTTTTATATCCAGCTTCTTTATGTATTCCTCTGTGGCCTTGGCGATTTTGGCTTCGTTCACCACACCGCCGCTTGTGAACTGCTCAAGGTCGGCCATTACGGTGTTGTCTGCCACGGAAAGGCCTATCGCCAGCCCAAAGGCTTTCCTATCCTCCGAGAGATATCCTATGCCGCTTGCAACGGCGTCCTGAGGAGTATTCACTTCAACTTCTTTGCCGTTCACAGTTATTTTACCGCTAGTTTTTGGGTCCGCCCCGAAAATGAGCCGCGCCGTCTCCGTTCTGCCCGCGCCCATGAGGCCGGCAAATCCCAGTATCTCGCCCTTTTTCAGCTCAAAGCTAACGTTTTTAACAACGGGCGAGGCCAAGTTTTCCACCTTTAGCACCACGGGAGCGTCCGCCGGAACGTTGCTCTTAGATTTCGGCTCCTCATATATCGTGCGGCCAACCATCATGCTTATTATGTCGCTCATGTCCGTTTCGGCGGTTCTCACCGTGCCCACGAACTGCCCGTCACGCATAACT
The DNA here is from genome assembly GCA_964464145.1 of uncultured Christensenella sp. Classification (GTDB taxonomy): domain Bacteria; phylum Bacillota; class Clostridia; order Christensenellales; family Christensenellaceae; genus UBA5399. The sequence goes on along the minus strand of CAYXFB010000064.1, from coordinate 15,463 downwards.
GTTATCTCGTCTGTTATTATTTTCAACTCTTCCATGCGGTGGGATATATAAACTATAGCCACGCCGCGTTCCTTCATGTCGTGTATGAACTTGAAAAGCTCGTCTATCTCAGAGGTGGTGAGCGCGGCCGTCGGTTCGTCCATTATCATAATGTCCGAATTGAAGGAGAGCGCCTTGGCTATCTCCACCATCTGCTGCTTAGCGACCGTCAGCTCGTTTATTTTCGTTTTGGGGTTTATATCCAGGCTGAGCGATTCAAGCAGCTCTTTGGCCATCTTGATCTTTTTGCCCTCGTCCAAAACGATGCCGCGTTTGGGCTCGCGCCCTATGTATATGTTGTCCGCAACCGTAAGATGCGGCATGAGGTTCAGCTCCTGATGGATCATGCTTATGCCGTCCGCCAGAGCGTCCGCAGGAGTAGTGTAGTTTACTTCCCTTCCCTTTACTGCTACGGTGCCTTCGTCTCGGGCGTAAATACCCGTCAACACCTTCATCAGTGTGGATTTGCCCGCACCGTTTTCACCAACCAGACCGTGAACCTCGCCTTTTTTCAGATCGATCTGGGCGCCGTCCAGCGCATGCACGCCGGGAAAGCTCTTTTGTATACCCTTCATACTAACAACCACTTCGGCCATACCAGCTAATCACCTCTACTTTGCTATGAATCCCGAATAAAGAAATGTATCTTATAATGCTTCTTATTAAGAGGATAATCTTTCCCGCCAGAAATTGTAATAAAAAATACCACATAAAACATTAAAGATACAACAATGCTTTTTTGATTTTTACAAACAAATATTTATAATTTTTAACATTTTGAAATATGTTTGTAACAAAATAAAGACGTTTTTTGCACAATAATGCCGCTATTCAACGCCTATCGCAATATATTACAGTTTTTTCATATATTGATAACTGTGACAATAAAAACAATTTGAGATTTATACCAAGCAGCAATGATATATTTGTGAAATGCTATATAAATGGATATATAAGCTTTTGTATTTCTTCCTCGTACATATTTTCCTTTGTGGCGTAGGCAAACTCCGTGTCTATATTGCCGCTTCTCAGCGTGCCGTTGTATACGTCCACCGCGGCCTGCACGGCCATGTATCCCATATTGAAGGGTTTTTGTATGGCAAAGCCGTCCACCACGCCCTGCTCCAAGGCCTCGTTTTGTATGGCCGAAAAATCGAAGGCAAAGTAGGCCACCTTGCCTGCCGCACCCGCCTGCCTTATGCCCGCCGTAACGCCCTCCGCCGATATGGCGTTGGTTGCGTATATACCATCGAGCTCCGGGTATTTGCCCAGCACCTCCAGCGTGTTTTGCCTGCTGCGCTCAGAGCTGTCGCCCACGTCGCGCATCTCCACTATATTTATATCCGGATACCGGCTTATGGCCTGCTTAAAGCCGTTTATTCGCTCTATTGCCGTGGTTGTGGTCATCTGGTGCGATATTATGGCTATATCGCCCTTCCCGCCCAGATCCTCCGCCATTTTTTCACCAATATAGCGCGCGGCGGCAATATTGTCCGTACCCACAAAGCAGCTTTCCAAATGCTCGCTCAGCGCCGAATCCACCAGCACCAGCTTTATTCCCTTTTCCTTTGCTTCGCGCGCGTAGGGAAGCAGCGCCTCCTGATCGACGGCGGCCAGCACCAGCACATCTGGCCCGCGCTCTATCTCCCTCTTCACGATATCTATCTGCCCCTGCGTGTCCTCCTCGTTTTCCGGCCCGTCCAGCGTAAGGTTCACGCCAAATTCCTTGGCCGCCTCCGCCGCGCCCTTGCGCACCGTCTGCCAAAACTCAAAATTGGTCTGGCGGGACTTTATTATCATCGAGACGTCTATGCTTTTTTTGGTGGCGTTTGATTGCACCACAAATACGGACAGCACCACCAGTATGGACGCCACTATGCAAGCTATTATGCTGTAATAAACCTTTTTAGACATCCGCTTTCATGCTCCTGTTTACGGGCAGCGTCACCGTTACCTTGGTGCCCTGCCTGTACACGCTCTCCACCGTAAGCCCATATTTTTCGCCGTAATACAGCGCTATGCGTTCCTTTATGTTCCTAATGCCCACACCGCCCTGCTTTACTCGCAGCTTTGCGCCTCTGCGGAATATTGCGCGCAGCTCCTGCGGCCGCATGCCCCTGCCGTTGTCCTCTATCTCAAACACCAGCGCTTCTTCCCCGCCGTCCCGTTTTATATAGCTTCGCACCCATATAACGCCGCCGTTTTCGCTGTTTTTTATGCCGTGGTATATGGCGTTTTCCACGATGGGCTGCAATATTATCTTGGGCATGTAGAGCGCTTGCACCTCAGGGTCCACCTCTATGTCAAAATCCATGTTCTCGTAACGCATTTTTTGTATCACAAGGTAGTTTCGCACGTGCTCAAGCTCCTCGCGTACCGTGATGACGTCCTTGCCGGAGGACAGCACTATGCGGAAATAGCTGGCCAGCGCCATCGTTATTTCCTTTATCTTTTCGTTTCCGGTGTCCTCCGCTATCCACACTATGGAGTCCAGCGTATTATAGAGGAAGTGGGGATTTATCTGCGCCTGCAGCGCGCGTATCTCGCTGGTGCGGATCACCTCCTGATCCTCCACCACCTGCTCCATGAGCTGTTTTATGGTGCCCACCATGGAGCCCAGCGATTCGGCGAATTTTTCCGTTTCAAGCGTTCCCTTTATATCGAACTGGGCATTCAGATTGCCCTGCTCCACCTCGTTCACCGCCGCCTCCAGCTTATCCAGCGGGCGCGTAACGTACCTCGCCATCTGCACAGAGCCTATGAAGGCCGCCAGGCACATCACAAGCACCAGCAGTATATATATGAGTATCATTTCGTTGGCCGAGGCCACTATCTCATCGCGATACATAACGCCCACTATGTAAAAATCCGTACCCGGCACGGTGGTTATGTTATAAAGCTTATTGTCCTGCGGCATGTCCAGCACGGAGGAGCCGCTTTCCAGTATAGCGGGTATGTTTTCGCTCTTCAGACCCGAATATATAAGCTGCAGCTGCGGGTGATACACCATATTTCCGCTTGCGTCCACAATGAAAACATAGCCGCGCGACCCGAGGTTTATATCGCTTACTATCTCCTCTATCACGCGGTAATTCAGCTCTATGAGCTGCGTGCCGCGCACATTCCCCTCTCCGTCCATCATGCGGCCGGATATGGATATTACCCAGGGGTTTTCCCGCTCCGTCATCATACGCACCTGCGTGCTGGTGATCTCCGGATCGGGCGTGGTCTTGCCCTCCACCTTTTTATACCATTCCTCGCGCGTTATGTCATAGCCCTTCTTCATGGCGAGTCCATCCGGCTTGTATATAACGTTATTGTTCTCGTCGAATATGAATACGGAGTTTATGCCGTCCGCCAAAAGCGGCACGTATTCTAAAAAATCCGCCCCGCCCTCGCGCAATGTATAGCTTTGGTTTCCCACGCCAATGTTTACGGTAGGCGCGACCTCTCCTCCCGGGAAAAGCAGCTGCGCGTTGGAGTTTATAAATCCGGCTATGCCCTTTATGCTGGTGATATAGCGTCCTATGTTCTTTCCGGCCTGCGCCAGTATGACCTCCGTATCCGCTATAGACCTATCCCTCATGCTGCCATATGAATAGTAATAGGAAATAAAGCTCATCACCGCCAGTATGGCGACCACGAAAACGGAAAAAGCCAGTATTATTATAGTCGATATCCTTCTGGGAGGACGCTTTGCTCTCATATGCCCGGGTTTTCTTTGAACTGTTTGGGCGATACGCCCATGAGCTTCTTAAACACGGAGCTGAAATAGGTGGGATGCATGAACCCTACCTTAAACGAAACCTCATACACCTTGTTGTCCGGCTGAGACAGCAGCTCGGCCGCGCGGTCTATGCGGTACTGGTTCAAAAAATCCACGAATGTCTTGCCCGTCTCCTTCTTCAATATCATACTAATATAGTTGGAGGACAAATACAACTCTTCGCTGCACTTTTTGAGATTCAGCTCGCCGTCCCCGTAATGCTCTTCTATGTACGCCTTTATTTTCATGTAAAGCTGCTTGGATCGGGTCTGAAAACCGTTCACATAGCTGTATGTATCGCGGTAGAGCTGCTTCATCCAGTCGCGCGCCTCCGCCATATTGTCGAACTCCTCCACCTGCGTGAAGGGGTCGAAATCGAACATGGCGGCCTGCTCTCGCGTGCCGTCCAGCCGCACCGTTACGGATTCCAGTATGTTGGCGAATTTCACGAGCAGACGCAGCAGCATATTTCGGCATTCGTCCGCGTCCGGTATCTGGGAGGCCAGCTGATCGAAAAATTCGTCGATCAGTTTCAGCTTTTCATCCATATCCCCGTAAAACATGCGGTCGAGTATTTTTTCGGCGATCTCCTCCGGGTAATTTGCGGTAGCCATCTTGTGGCGGGTTATTTCCTCGTAATATATTATATCCTGACCGGAAAGCACAAAGGCGTGCGCCAGCGCCATACGCGCCTGTGCCGCCAGCTTTTGCAGCTCGTATATACTGCCCGAGGCGGACACTGCAAAATCCACCGGCATTTCTATAAAGTAAAACAGATCGCTCTGTATCTGCTCCAGCACCTCCGTCATCTCCTTTTTGGAGCAGGAAAGCAGCATAGCCATCTCGTTTTTGTAGGTTTCAAAGGCAATCCCCATATCCTGAGATTCCAGCAGCTCGTTCGCTATGTTAATAATTGCGAACTGTGCCAGATCCTTTTCCTCTTCCTCGTTCCAAATGCCGCTGTTTGAAATATAATCGCGCATCATAACACAAAAAACGTGGCGATTTTCATCCCAACCCGTCAGCGTGCACAGCTTGGGCACATCCATCTGCGCGCGCTGAGAACTTCGCAGCAGGCCGTTTATAAGCTCCGCCTTTATTTTACGCTCATCAACGGGCGCTACTTGGCGCTGCTCCCGCTCCTTTTCTATGCGCTCCAGCATATTTGCAATTATGGAGGCAACGTTTTCCTTCGTTATGGGCTTCAATATATAATCGTCAACGCCCGCGCGAATAGCGTCCCGCGCATACTCAAAGTGATCGTAACCGGTGATGATCACTATTTTCACCTCGGGGTACTGCCGTTTCACTATGGCGGCAAATTCCAGCCCGTTCATTTTGGGCATATTTATATCCAGCAGAATGATATCGGGCACGTCCTCCAGCACCTGCTCTAAAGCCTCCGCGCCGTTGGCTGCCTCCGCCACCATCTCTATACCAAGCTCGTTCCAGTTTACGCTCTTTTTTATGCCGCGCCTTACCAGCGCTTCGTCGTCCACAATAAGCACTTTGTACATTTTATCATTCCCATTCTAAGAAAATCTTTGTAGATATATACAGTCTCTCTACTTTAAATTATCAAATGTAATATTGTTCAAGTCAATACCCGCGCGTAAACTATGCTTTTTTCTTAACACTATTTGTAGTATATTTAACGCTATTTTTAACAAGGTTATGCTTTCTTAACGCTTTAGTATCGCGGCGCTTTGTTGTATAATACATTTATATACTATTATTGGGGGTACTTTATATGAGCTTTTTAAAAGAATTCAAAGAATTCATATCTCGCGGCAACGTTATGGATCTGGCCGTGGGCGTTGTTATCGGCACGGCGTTCACCGCCATTGTGAATTCGCTCGTGAACGATATAATCATGCCCGTCGTGGGCATCGTGACGGGCGGCGTTGATTTCAGCGGCCTGTTTTTGGAGATTGGCGGCGCAAAGCTTACATACGGCAACTTCATAAGCTCTGTAATAAGCTTTTTGCTCATTGCGCTCGTGGTTTTCTTCATGGTCAAATTTGTGAACAAACTGCGCCGTCCGGCTCCTGTGCAGGCCGCCGTTCCGGCAAGGCTCTGCCCCTACTGCCGCATGGAGATCGCGGATGACGCCACGCGCTGCCCGCACTGTACGTCCATAATAACGGACTAATCGTTCATCTTTTTGCGCTGCATACCGTAGGCTATTTGGGATATGAGCGCGTCCGGCATGAGCTTGTCGAAAAAAGCCACACACTTCATCAGCGCGCCGGGTATTATGACCGTTTTTTTTGCGAACATTTTTTCTATGGCGTAATCCGCCACCACGTCCGCATCCAGACCGGACAGCCCGCGCGCCGCTCCCGCCTTTTGGTTGAACTTCGTTTTCACCGGCCCGGGGCAGAGTGCGCCAATGTATACGCCGCTGCCCGCGCGCCTGAGCTCTTCGGCTATACCCTGCGTAAGCCGCAGCAGATAGGCTTTGGAGGCGTAATAGCCCGCGAAGAGCGGCCCGGGCGAAAAAGCGGCCACCGAGGCCACGTTCAATATGTAGCCGCTGTTTCTCGCCGTAAAATCCTTTAAGAAAAGCTTTGTGAGTATATGCGGCGCGCGTATATTCAGATCGATCATGGCGAGCTCTTCCTCAAGCGCCGTTTTGCCAAACTCGCCGAAAACACCCATACCGGCATTGTTTACCAAAATATCTATATCGCCCGCCTCGGCGTGCAGCCTGCGGCATTCCTCCTCGCGAGAAAGATCGGCCGCGAAGGGCAGTATGCTCCCGCCGTCCGCCATGGTCATAAGCCTGTGCAGCCGCTTTGCGTTTCGCCCTGCCGCCACCACCTCATAACCGCGCGCCGCAAGGCCAAGCGCCATTTTTTCGCCTATTCCCGAGCCAGCCCCCGTTACCAACGCCCTCATACTTTTCCTCCCAAGCCGCATAATGATATATTATACCACCATATAACCGCGCAAAAAACATCGGCGCACGGCGCAATTCATGAATTATTCATTTTTGGATAGAATTTTTTCACACAGCATTCACACAACCCAGTTATCCTTAATACATCAAAACAAACGGAGGTGATGCGGATGATATCAATGTTCATAGCGGCCATACTTCTCAAGCTGGACGAGCGTAACCGCGAATGAATGAGACCAGAACAATTCACAAACAAACTTATATAACATGATACATTTCAACCATTTTTATACCGAAGGCTTGCGGCGACCACGAATGGGCGGCGAGCCGGAAGAGTGCGGCGGTTCTTCTAGCCACACAAAACACGAAACAATACTGCTACCCCGCCGGAGCGCAAGGCGCGTCCCGGCGGGCAGGGCAGACTAGCAATAATATATTTTATATCAACGCCGGCGATAGCATCGGCGTTTTATTTTTTTATGGCAAAGCAAAACGCTTCTTTACAGCATTTTATAAGCGTCATAAAAATATTTTCAAGTCAGCTGTAATATATCGCCCCATACTCAGGTTTTAATTTACAGATAAAACAAAACGAGGGGAGATGTTATCATGAAAGGGAAGATATTCATAACAATTGTTACTATATTCGCAATGCTGCTGGTGCTTGCAAGCTGTGCCGCGCCCGGATACTCAGGCAAGCAGGCCGCTCCAGCGGAAAGCGCCGCCGCAGAGTCCGCTTCGGGGGCAGCGCAACCCACGCCCATACCTGCCGAAGCGGGCGGCTCAAGCGATTTTGGGCTGGGCGATCTGGCCGACGCTCAGCTCCCCAAAACGGATCGCAAGCTGGTATACAGCGCTTCATTCAGCATAAACAGCCGTGCTTTCGACAGCAATTACAACACCATAAAGGATGTGCTGGAGGAAATGAACGGTTACGTGGAAAACGAAAACACCTACACAAACGATGCCGAATACGGCTCTCTGCGCTCTGCCGAGATGGCGCTGCGCGTGCCCCAGCCAAGCTACAACGCTTTCCTGGAAAGGCTTTCCGGCATTGGTGAGCTGCGCGAAAAGAACATATCCACCGAGGACATAACCAGCCAATATTTTGATACGGACGCACGAATAGAAATATTGGAGCAGCGCAAGACGCGCCTGATGAGCTATCTTGAAACGGCCACCGCGACCGAGGACATAATTCAGCTTGAATCCGAGCTTTCGGATGTGCTTTTCGAGCTGGATCAATATAAGGGCAGCAAACGCGGCATGGACAATTTGGTGGAATACACCTCGGTGAACGTGAACCTGCGCGAAATAGTAACGCCCGATACTATATCCGCCACTGCCGATCGCCCGCTGGATCAGCGCACGGGCGACGCCTTCCAGATGTCTCTCTCAGGCGTGGGCACCTTCCTGCAAAACTTCGCGATCGCCATATCGGCCGCCGCTCCCGTGTTGCTGCTGCTGGCCATAATAGGTGCCGGAGTATTCGGGGTCATAAAGCTTGTAAGGCATCTCAAGCAAAAGTTTCGCAAAGATATATAGAAAGCCGTTTTTCAAGATATTCTATAGCACAAATCACCAGTAACGTTCGTTACAAGCAAAAAGACATACTGCTAAGCAGCCTGTCTTTTTGTGTTTCAAGCGCAACGCGCAGATATATCATTTTTACTATTGCATATCTATACAGGTTCCGCAGCAAACCTCCGCGCATATGCCGCAGCTCGTGCACTTATCGTAATCTATTATTATCCTGCCATAGGGCGTGCCGCCGCAGCTGTAGAGATCGTCGCCGCAATCCCCCCCGCAATCGCAGGTGGTGGGAGCGCAGTTGCACACCAGATTCTTATCCAGTATGGGCTCTTCCACTTCAATGTAGCTGATGGCTTCAACAGGGCATTCCTTGATCGCCTTGCACACATCCTTGCTGGCAAAGCATCTCTTGTCGTCAATCACCGGTTTCATTCTCAAATCTCTCCTTCAATTTTTTATAGTAGTTTTTCACGCTCTTATCCCCACCGTTATCTAAGAATAAACAAAACGGCAGGCTGTCGGTCTTCTTGTGCTTTACAACGCATTCACAGCACCGCGCATGGTTTACACAGCTTACTTTGGGGCAATCGCATTCCCTTTTGTTTTCGCAGCTCATTTTCAACATCCTTTGCATTCCAGCGTAGCAATAAAACTCTTAAAAGCAGAAAGGGTCTCGCAAAGAATTGAATAGAACGACCACTTTCCTTCCCTTCGCGCATTGACGATGCCGCAGGCGCACAGTATTTTCATATGATGAGATAGTGTGGGCTGCGTGATCTTCAGCGCTTCCAACAATTCGCAGGCGCATTTTTCGCCCGCAGACAGCATTTTGACGATTTTCAAACGGTTGGAGTCACTAAGTGCTTTACATATGAGCGCAATATCCATTTCGTTCACCTTGAGCCTCCTTACATTGATCATCATCTATATATTACGATATACATAGACTGTTGTCAATATGTTTCTTGAGATCATGAGATAAACTCCTATCAAAGCAACATAAAACCCCGCACAGATTGTGGAAACCGCGCGGGGCCGCATATGTAACGTTCGTTATTCCATACTATTATTTTGTCGCATCCTTATCGCGAATTTCGACGCGGCGTATCTTTCCGCTGGTGGTCTTGGGCAGCTCGTCCACAAATTCTACCACGCGGGGATACTTGTATGGCGCGGTGACCCGTTTGACGTGATTTTGCAGCTCCTTCACCAGTTCATCCGAAGGCGAATAGTTGCGAGTCAGCACAACCGTGGCCTTCACCACCTGCCCGCGCACGGGATCGGGCACCGCGGTAATGGCACATTCCAGCACCGCATCGTGCGTCAACAGCGCACTTTCCACCTCAAACGGCCCTATGCGATAACCGGAGCATTTTATTACATCATCGTTTCTGCCAACAAACCAAAAATATCCGTCCGCATCCCGCCAGGCGGTGTCGCCCGTGGAGTAGGTTCCGTCCGGCCAGCTTGAGGCCATCGCGGCGGCATCCTTGTAATATTCGCGAAAAAGACCGGTCGGATGGCATTTATCAGTATTTTTAACAACTATCGTACCCACGATACCGTCCTCACAGGGTTGGCCGTCCTCATCCACTATGTCTATATCATAAAGCGGTGAGGGCTTGCCGGTGGAGCCGGGCTTCACGTCGAACCACTCGAAATTCGCCATCAGCACGCTGCTTTCAGACTGCCCAAAGCCCTCGCAGATATCCAGCCCGGTGGCCTCCTTGAAGCGGTTGAAAACCTCCGGATTGAGCGGTTCGCCCGCCGTTCCCGCGTGACGTATCGTGGAAAAATCGTATTTGCCCAGATCCTCTTGTATCAAAAAACGGTATATGGTGGGCGGCGCGCAAAATGTGGTAAGCTTGAGCCTCTCAATTGTTTTGCACATGAGCTCGGGCACAAATTTTTCCGTATCGTAAGCGGCTATTACCGCGCCGCATATCCATTGACCGTAAATCTTGCCCCAGCCGAATTTCGCCCATCCCGAATCCGAAACTGTTAAGTGCAGCCCGCCATCCTCCACCTTTTGCCAGTATTTCGCGGTTGTGATGTGACCCAACGGATAGCTGTAGTCATGCAATATCATTTTGGGCATACCCGTTGTGCCCGACGAAAAATATATGAGCATGGGATCGGTAGTTTTATTGGGCACCTTCTCCCAAGCCTCATCCGCAGCGTCCAGATCGTCCTTGAGCGACCGCCATCCATTGGGCGGTTCGCCAAGTATGCTGGTCGTAACAAGTGTTACACAGTCATTGCGTGCCGCGTCAACGTGCTTCACTATCTCCGGGTCGTCCGCGGCGCAAATCATCTTCACCCCTGCGGCGTTGCAACGGTAGCTCACATCCTTGGGCGTAAGCTGAAATGTTGCGGGTATAACTATCGCCCCCAGCTTGTGCAGCCCCACCATGAGGAACCAAACCTCCGGCCGCTGCTTTAGCATGAGCATAACGGTATCGCCCTTCTCTATGCCCAAATTTTTAAACATATTGGCGGCCTTGTCACTCATGCGCTTTATGTCGTCAAAGCTGTAACGCTTTTCGTTGCCCTCGTCGTCACACCAAACCAGCGCGGGCTTTCCGCTTTGCCGCGCCGCCCAGCCATCCACAATATCGTAACCGAAATTGAAATCCTCAGGCACGTTCAGCTTATAATTTTCCTTGAAATCCTCATAACTTTCAAACTCTGTTCTTGTCAAATACTGTTCAATCATATACATTTACCCCAATCCAGCCAAATATGCGCTCTATTCATTTATAACGGTGAGAAACTTCGCCTGCGGCGTGACCGCGCGCTGACCGTGCGGTATCGCAGGGTTAAAGTATACGCTGTCTCCGGCGTTTAGCTCAAATTCTCTTTTACCTATTATTATCTTGATCGTCCCCTCAAGAACGTAGTTGAACTCTTGACCGGGATGCGTTACCAGTTCAGCCTCATCTGTGTGAACAAGTGTTACTATCATCGGATCCATCTGCCTGCGCTTATAGTTCGCGGCAAGCGCGTTGAAGGAATATCCCGCGTATCTATCCACCTTCACTCCGTTACCGCCCCGCACTATTGTATATTCGTCCATACGCGGGCTGTCACCCGTCATAAGCACGGTGGGATCGACACCAAATTCGTTGGCCACGCCATACAGCACGCCAATGGGTATATCGTCCGAGGCATCCTCATATTTCTTGTATAGCTCCAGCTCAACGCCCACCTTCTGCGCTATTTCCTCCTGCGTGATATCGAGTATTTCCCTAAGCTCCCTTATTCTCTGCGCTATTTGCACTATCTGATTGTCCACAGCCTGTACCTGCCTTTCAAAAACGTATAGTCCCTTTTTAGCTACGGTTTTTATTTTATCATAAAAAGCTGCTGTTTTACACAACTTTATGGCACAAACGGCCTTTTATATGCAGGCCGCCGGGAGTATAATGTACATGAATAGAACAATCAATAAGAAGGAGGAAACGCAATTGGGCATATTATCAGCTTACTTAATGCCTCACCCCCCGGTGATTTTGCCCGAGGTAGGTCGCGGCGAGGAGGCAAAAATCTCTGCCACTGCAAATGCTATGCGCCACGCGGCATCGCTGATAGAGGCGCAAAATCCTGAAACGATCGTTATTGTATCTCCCCATGCCGATATATACCGCGACTATTTCGCGATATCTCCCGGGCACAGCGCTCAGGGCGATATGAGCCGCTTCGGCGCGCCGCAGATCTCTTTCGATGTTAAGTACGACACCGAATTTACAGACTGGATGGAGGATCTTGCCTGCGAGGAGGGATTTCCGGCGGGCATGCAGGGCGCCTCTTCCCCGCTGGATCACGGCCTGATGATACCGTTACATTTTATTAACGAGCGTTACAATAGCTATAAGCTGGTTCGCGCGGGAATATCCGGCCTTTCGCCCATTGCGCACTATCGCTTCGGCGCGCTTATTTCACAGGCGGCGGAAGCGCTTTCACGCCGCACCGTCTTCATAGCCAGTGGCGATCTTTCGCATAGGCTGAGGGCGGACGGCCCCTACGGCCTCTCACCGGACGGCGCGGCTTTTGACGAGCGCGTCACAAAGGCCTTAGCAGCCGGAGATCTGGAAAGCTTTCTCTCCTACGCACCCGATTTCTGTGAAAGCGCGGGCGAGTGCGGATTACGCTCATTGCATGTTTTGGCGGGCGTTATTGATGAAACGCCCGTTACTACGGAGCTGCTTTCATACGAAGGGCCTTTCGGCGTAGGCTATGCCGTTTGCGCACTTCACCCCATAGAATGAACGGAGGACTAAACAATGGCAAACACAGAAGCTTATGTGGAACTGGCGCGCCGCGCGATCGCGACCTACGTTATTGAAGGCGTCGTGATAGATATTCCGCCCGATCTCCCTGCCGAAATGACCTTGTGCAGCGCTGGGGCCTTCGTTTCCATAAAGAAGCACGGCGATCTGCGCGGCTGCATCGGCACGATTTCACCCACCACGCCCAGCGTTGCGATGGAAATAGTCTCCAACGCGATAAGCGCCGCCACGCGCGACCCCCGCTTTCCACCCATAACGCCCGACGAACTGCCCGATCTTGATATAAGTGTGGATATTTTGGCGAAACCGGAGCCCATAAGCTCCACATCCGAACTTGATATAAAAAAATTCGGCGTAATCGTTACGTCCGGGCATAGGCGAGGGCTGCTTTTGCCTAATCTTGAAGGGGTGGACAGCACAGAGCAGCAGGTCTTGATAGCGTTGCAAAAAGCGGGCATACGTTCAAACGAAAACTATAGCATGGAGCGCTTCGAGGTGGTGCGTCACAAATGAAAGCGGTTTGCGAAATATGCCCGCACGGCTGCGATTTGGGCGAAGGCTGCTATGGAATTTGCCGCGCCCGTAAAAATGAAGGCGGCAACGTAATAGATGCAAATTACGGCAAGGTCACGGCGCTCTCTCTTGACCCCATAGAAAAAAAGCCTTTGGCGCGCTTTTATCCGGGCAGCACAATACTATCCGTCGGCAGCTTCGGCTGCAATCTGAACTGCCCGTTTTGCCAAAACAGCGATATATCCATGGCCGGCTCTTCAATCACTACGAGAGAGATATTTCCCGAAACACTCGTTACTATGGCTGAAGACTGTATGGCAGAAGGAAATATAGGCATCGCCTATACCTACAATGAGCCGCTGGTGGGTTTCGAATATGTTTATGATTGCGCGAAGCTGGCTCGATCGCGCGGGCTAAAGAACGTGCTGGTTACGAACGGCTATATAAACGAAGCGCCTCTGAAACGATTGTTACACCACGTTGACGCTTTAAACATAGATTTGAAGGGATGGAGCAAAGAGTTTTACAAGCGCATTGGTGGCGATCTCGTAACGGTTAAACGAAGCATAGAGCTCAGCGCTGCCTCCTGCCACGTGGAACTCACCACGCTCGTTATACCCGGGCTAAACGACGATGCCGAGCAAATGCTCCTCCAGTGTGAGTGGATAGCTTCACTTTCGCCCGATATACCATTGCACCTAACGCGCTATTTTCCGCGCTACAAAATGACCGCACCGCCCACTCCGCTTCCAAAGCTGGAGGAGCTATTCCGCATTGCGCGTGCATATCTTGAAAATGTATATATAGGTAACTGTTGAGTCATCCATATAATTTTAAAATAGAATCGTTAACTTTTCTTTGTTTTTAACGATATCTATATTAAGCATTCGGGCAAAGGAGTATGCCGCCGAGCTTTGCGGCATTTTAGAACTGCTCTATGGCACTTTTTTTAGTGCAAATGTCGACCCTTGAGTCCAATAATGTTGTATTTGTTTGATTTTCAATTGCAACATTCCACATTTTAATATAAAATAGAATTAACTAGTTTTGCTCTAATATTATTGCATAAAGTAAAGTGATTATTATGAAAGTATTTATTGTTGCCATACCCCTTTTCGATCATAGCATGACTGTGAGCGCCTACCAGCTCAAAGATCAAAGCGAAAACAAAATGTTTGGCTTGGGAAGTGATTTCCGCCGCATGAACGACGCGCTGACCTCACCCGGCCTAGATCTTGTGGAAAGCATCGGTCTCGAGCCATTTACGGGCAGCAAGCCGTTGTTCGCGGAAATAAACCGCTTCCAAATTTTCACGGGAATGCCCGCCACGCTGGGTTTTGAGCCGGACAGCATAATTGGTATAATCCCCGAGGAAATTTCTACCGACACGGACGTTATAGAGCGTTGCCGCCAAATGCGCGAGCGGGGCTATTCCTTCGCGCTGGATAATTTCCCCACGCACGGTGTTGATAATGCCATGCTGCCACTGATAGATTATATAATGTTGGACTACAACAATGACAGATTTTATAATTGGTATAAAACAATAAACTCAAAGATGCCCCATGTGAACGCCATTGTAACGAATGTTCCTGACATGGCAGCCTTTAAAATGCTGAGTGGGGCAGATCACAATTCGCTTTTCACCGGCGAATTTTACAATCAGCCCATAACGAAGGGCGTGAGTAGTCTCTCGCCTGTTAAGATAAATCTGCTTCACCTTTTAAATCAGGTGAATCAAGAGGATTTCGACCTTACGGATATAGTGAAAATAATCGAACGCGACCCATACCTTACAATATCGCTGCTGCGCTTTATAAATTCGGGCGCCGTGGGGCTTTCGCGCTCAATTGATTCCATAAACCGCGCCGTGGCCATATTGGGCCAAAAAGAGGTGCGGCATTGGGCCACCGTGGCTCTGTCCGTAAGCTTAGCTGAGGACAGACCCAGCGAGATCACAAAGCTTTCGCTTACCCGCGCAAAGTTTGCCGAAAATCTGGCGGGTTCCTTCGAACTGGGTGTTTTCCAATCCCAGCTTTTCATCGCCGGTCTTTTCTCGCTGCTTGACGTTATATTGGAAAAGCCCATGGCGGAGGCAATCAAGGAAGTTGCCGTGGATGACCGGGTTCGAAAGGCACTGGTGGAAAAAAGCGGCGACCTGTACAGGGTGCTTGATCTGATATACGCATATGAACGCGCCGAGTGGGACAAGGCGCAGATAATAATGATAAAAAATGACATAGAGATAGACTCCGTTACAAAAGCCTTTGTGGATTCTCTTATATGGTACAACCAATTGCTTATGTCCATAGATGACGATTCTGGGGAGGAAGCACCGGACGATATAACTCCGCTATGATCTTTAAATGGCTCTATACTAAAGATTGGGGTAGGAAGAAAAAAGAAGAAGCAAAGTGCTTC
>CAYXFB010000063.1:0-16366 GCA_964464145.1 uncultured Christensenella sp. | reverse complement strand
CTCGCTATTCTTGCTTTAGTTTACTGCTCTACCCCAACATTTGACATAGAGCCCACAAAAATAAAAGCCGCTCAACAATAGTTCTTGAGCGGTTTTGAAGTATCGGTCAAAATTTTCACACGGTAACTGCCGCGTTTTGAGTTTTATAATATTTAGCAAACTCCAGATCGTGCACCATTATGTGGTTCTTGAGCCAATCCACGACGTTGCTGCTAACGGCAAGCTTGTTCGTCAAAACCTCGCCCTCGGTCTCCACCTTGCTTTTAAGCTGCTTAAAAACCTTCACGTAATTATCGTGATAACCTTTGTGCATAGCCGCCTTGGGATAATTTGACGCTCGGTGCATTTTTTCCTCATCGCTGAAATGTTTCAGTATGTAATCGGAAAGAAAGTTCAAAGTTTCCTTTATGCGTTTATCGTTTTTTACATCCATTAAAATATCGATCTGCCTAAAAAGCTCCTTGTGCTGCGCGTCTATCTCGCTGATACCAGTCTCAAGATTTTTGTTCCATAACATTGTTAAGTAACCTCCCCACAAATTTTCTAATTGAAATAAAACATTTCTCTCTATATATAAACAGAGTCAACAAGAATAATCATAATTATTATCAATTGTGTGAAAAATTGATGGCATAATTAGTCCAAGAAAAGATAAGGTATATTTTACAAGTTGTTTTTTTGACACACACCCACAATTGGATATAGAATAAAAGTAAGTTTGTATTTAAGATTGGAAGGGTGTTTGACGGATGAAAAAAACTAAGCGCAAGAAAATAATCATTATTACCGCTGCCTTGCTGGCAGTGCTTTTTGTGGGCGGCGGATTGTTTTTGTTTGATAGGTATTACGGATATAAGACGGAGCAAAACATTCATGCCATTTGCGATCCGGCGGCCATAGCGGGCGCGAACGGCAACACGCCCGCTGCCATGGCCGCAACGGATCCGGCCAATCTGGGCTTTGCGCAGCGCCTGATGGTGGATGGGCAGGAGGTGCAGCAATACACCCGCACAGAGCCTATATCCTTCGGCGCGGGCGCGAACTACACCGCCGCAGAAGGCATAGTGACCTTCCGGGGCAACAACTACCGCGATACAGCCAGCTTCGGAACGCCCGATATCGTGGAGGGCAAGTTCGATAAGGATTACTGGGAAATAGAGACGGGCAGCATACCCAAGAGCGCGGAAACGCGCGGCAAGGGTTCGGACGAATGGTCGGGCAGCGGGTGGACGGGGCAGCCGCTCATAATGCGCTGGGACGAGGACGTGAAGCAGCACATGAATATGTACCCCGAAAAGAAGGCCAAGCAGGGGCTTGTGGAGGTCATATACGCCACGATGGCGGGCAAGTTGTACTTCCTAGATATGGAGGACGGCACGGCCACACGCGACGTGCTGGACATAGGGTTGACCTTCAAGGGCGCGGGCGCGCTAGATCCACGCGGCATACCCATGTTTTTCGTGGGCGCGGGCGATTCGCTTTCAGAAGAGCCGGAGGGCAGGGCGCGCGTTTTTGTGTATAGCCTATTAGATTGCAGCCTTATGTACGAATTTGGTGCGGACGATACCTTTTCACCGCGCGAATTCCACGCCTTCGACAGTTCCGCTCTCGTGGACGCAAATACGGATACGCTGCTCTATCCGGGTGAAAACTCCATACTGTACACAATGAAGCTGAACACGGCCTACGACCCCGCGGCGGGTACGCTTTCCATAAACCCTACAGAGCAGGTGAAGTGGACGTACTCCACAGACCGCACAAGCGAGGATAAGTATTGGTGGGGCATGGAGGACAGCGCCGTCGTTTGGCAGCAATATATGTTCGTGGCGGACAACGCGGGCGACATGATGTGCCTCGATCTCAATACGATGCAGCTGGTATGGGCGCAGGACATACTGGACGATACAAATTCTTCACCCGTGTTCGAGCAGGACGAGGCAGGCAATAAGTTCATATACACCGCGCCCTCGCTGCACTGGGAGATGGACGAAAAAACGGGAAAGGGCAAAATGTCCATATACAAGCTGAACGCCATGACGGGCGAGGTAATATGGCAAAAGCCCTACGAGGTATATTCGCTGAGCGGGCTTTCGGGCGGAGTTCAGGCCACGCCCGTGCTGGGCAGGGGAGAGATATCCGATCTGCTGATATGCCCGGTCGCGCGGACGCCCTACAAGCGCACAGGAAGGCTGGTGGCGCTGGATAAGAACACGGGCGAAGAAAGATGGGCGATCAATATGGACAACTACTCCTGGAGCTCTCCCGTGGCCGTATACTCAAGCAGCGGCAAGGCATATATAGTTCAGGCGGACAGCAAGGGAACCATTTACCTGATAGACGGCAAGAGCGGAGACATAAGGGACAGCATAAACGTGGGCTCCAACGTGGAGGCCTCGCCCGCTGTGTATGGAAACAAGCTGGTGGTGGGCACACGCGGCAAAAAGATAGTGGGCATAGATATAAAGTAACGAAAACCAAAAAAACTCCAACGCCGATTGGAGTTTTTTTACGCGTTAATGCGCCGCGTCATTTGTCCATAAACTGCCCTATGGGTATCGGATGGGATAGAATAGTTACTATTATTGTGCAGGGTATAGGCTTACGAGTGTTCATGTCAAAAAACAACAGCTCCATCAGTATATAGCGCATGCGGCAGAGCGAGGGCGGAAGTGCCGCCGCTCAATATAGATCCTTGTTTTCCTTCATCTGGCGCTTGCGCACATACATTTTTCTGTCCGCCTCGTTTATGAGCTCCTCGAAGGTGTTGCCCTTTAGATTTCCTATGACATAATCCGTAGCAAAGCTGATCTTCTCTATATTGTTTATGTGGAGCAGGTTGTATGCCACCACCTTTTCGTTTATTTGTGTGATGTAGTTTTCCGCCTTCTGCGGCGTTCCCTCCGGCAATATGGCTATAAATTCGTCGCCGCCGTAACGGCCGACGAAGCCAAATTGCTCGCCAGTGTTTTTTATTATGCGCGCAAAATCCGCTATTATTCGGTCACCGCCCTGGTGGCCCATCATATCGTTAACCAGCTTGAGATTATTCATGTCGAACATGAATACAGCCAGATCCTTATAGTATTTTTCATCTTGATATTTGTCTATCTCGCGCTCACAGCTTGCGCGGTTGGGCATTTGCGTGAGCGGATCTATATAGGCTATCTTGCCCAGCAGTTCGGCGCGCTTTCTTATGGATATGGAGCGCACTATGGATATTACGCCCACAAGTATTATACTCACGAAAAGCAGGTTTATTACTATGAGCGAGTTAGTGGAATTTTGCACCTGCGTTTCGGAGAAAGCCTCCGCCGAGGAGACCGTTCTGTCCACAAGATCGAAATAATCCTGGCTGGATGAGAATAGAGTCGCCTTGTCCGCGCCGTTGCGCACCGCCATTATTTCATCTTTCAAATCAGCCCAGTGATTTTTAACTTGATTCATGTTTCTAAGGTAGGTCTCGTCTTGAAGTACGGTAAGGCCGTTGGGCCCCTCGCCGGTTATGAGCTCGTTTATGATGGTATCAAGACGGGCTATGAGCCTATCGTCTTGAGAGTCATACAGCTCCTCTTTGGCCAGCTTTTGCGTGGCGCCGCGCACTATTCCCACATAATTTACAACACGCGCGTTGCCTCTAAGCTGATGTATGGAGGACAGTGAAAGCAAACTCACAAAAATGAACAGCACTATTACAACAATAATTATTATATATTCTTTCTTTGGTGCAAGTTTTTTCATAACTTTTCCTCTTTGACTAAACGAAGTATGTATTTTCAAACGGCTACGCACTTGACGCGAAGTATGATTGCCCGCAAAACAGCTATATTTTGGCAAAGATCACACAATAAAAAAACGGTCGCTTTGTAATAAAAAAACTAGGTGTACAAAATAGGGCGACCGATAAAATTAAATATATACCAAATAATTTTTGGGTAACATAAAAATAAATATATGATGCCCGTTCCAAGCACGCTTTGCCATGATATATCTTTTTTCTTATATACTCCTAAAATATTAATAATACGATTAGATTTTATAACATATATTATAAAAATGCAATTGATTTTAATTCTTGAGGACGCAATATTGCAACATATTACCGTATTTGTTTATATGATATGGTAAAATAGTTTGTATATTATAGCGGGAGGCGTGGATTATGGATGCTTTTGTTCAATATATAATGCTGGCGGCGGTGCTGCTGTTGGTGATAATACTTTTGGTGCGCACGCGAAGGGATCAGGTGGAGAGCGGAGATGTTTCGGCGCATTTTCGCGCGCTGAACGGTATGATGCTGGATACGCTTGGCAGCGTGAGCGAAAGCAACTCAGAGCGGTTGGACATAATGCGCGAGGTGGTGGAGAAAAAGCTGGACGATATACAAAAGGCGGTGGACTACCGGCTGGATACCACGCTAAGAAGCGGTCTGGATTCTTCCTTCAGGCGGGTGAGCGAGCAGCTTGAGCAGGTGTATAAGAGCATGGGGGAGATGCGCGCGCTAACTAGCGGCGTGGGCGACCTCAAGAGCATACTTTCTAACGTTAGCGCGCGCGGGCTGTGGGGCGAGGTGCAGCTGCACAGGCTGCTGGGAGATTTTATGGCGCCCGGCCAATATGAGGAAAACGCAAGGATAGAGAACGGATTTGTGGAGTTCGCCATAAAACTGCCCGCGGACGGGGGGAACAATACGCTGCTGCCCGTGGATTCTAAATTTCCTATGGACAGGTATGTCAAGGTGATAAAGCAAAGCGAGAGCGGAGACCCGGAGAAACTCAAGAAGGCGCAGAAGGAGCTGGTAACCGCAATACTGACCGAGGCGCGGAAAATAAACGAAAAGTATATAAAGCCGCCGCTCACCACTGATTTCGCGATAATGTTTTTGCCCTCCGAGGGGCTGTATACCGAAGCGGTACGGCTGGGGCTGCTTGAGAAGCTGCAAACTATGTGGAACGTTATGCTGGCTGGCCCCTCCACGCTGTGCGCGCTTCTGACAAGCTTTCAAACCGGCTTTAAGGCTCTGGCCATACGCGAACACAGCTCCGCCATACTGGGTATGCTGAACGCAATAAAAATAGACTTCTACGGCTTTGAGGAGGCTTTGGCAAAAACCAAGAACTCACTTGAAACGGCGCAAAACCATTTGGAAACGGTGAAAAGGGGTTCGGCTAAGATACAGAACAGACTGACAGATATGGATGTGATGGGCGAAAACTGAGGCAGGGGTCAGAAATCCCTTACCACAGTGTTTTTTCCGTTGTCCTTGGCGCGGTACATTGCGTGATCCGCCTTTATAACGAAGGATTCAGCCGTGTCCGCATCCTTGGGTATGCCGGAGTAGCAGCCTATGCTGACCGTTACAGAATGCTCTACATTGCCGATATCTCGCGCTTCAACCTCTCTGCGGATGTTCTCGGCAAGCTCTCCCGCCCGTTCGGAATCGCAATCGGCCAGCATTATAAGAAATTCTTCGCCACCGAATCTGTAGGCTATGCCGCCAAAGCGAGAGGAGTGGATTTGTATTATCTGCGCCACTATGGATATGCATATATCGCCGGTTTTGTGGCCGTATGTGTCGTTTATGCTTTTGAAGCTGTCTATATCCAAAAGCAGAGCGGACATAAAATAGTTTTCCTGCACGCATTGCTCTGCTATGAGGGGCACGGTTTCATCGTAATACCAGCGGTTGTACAGCCCGGTAAGAGTATCTGTGCGTGAAAGTATCGTTAGCTTCTCATTAAGATCGTTCAGTTTTTTGTTTTGCTTGACTATAACGGCCTCTCTGAGCACACTTTCCTTCTTGCCCGCGTACCGCATGATTGAAACGAGCGACATGAACACGGCAAATACCAAAAGATTTATGGTTATCTCCATCGTGTGCTCCCCATAGTTATACGCCAGTGCCATTAGTGTGGCCGTGCTGCCGCCGAATATGAGGCAGGCAGCTATGGGATGCAGATAAAATGCGCAGGAGAGCACCACCAGCACGGTGAGATAAACGGTTAGCTGTCCGCCGCGCGAAACATCTAAAAATGTTATGGCCACCGCCCAACCAATTATTATTATGGAATAGATGTGAGCCAGCCAAATAAGCCTTCGGCGGTGTTTTGTGATTTGCCGCCAACAAAGAAGCAACGCAAAGGCAATCAGCGTTGAAGCAAGAAGAGTGATATAGCAATAGAGGTAACTCACGCGTACGGGCAGCCCGCCCGACGTAATGTTTTGGCTTGTCAGAAATATCATGACGATTTCAAATATTGCTATCAGAGGCGCCATTATAAGCCCTGATCGCAAATTTGTCTTGTTCATGTCGTCTATTGTATCATTGTTTACGTATATAGAAAAAACGTCCGCGATTTTTTGTTCGGATCCCAATGTATAACCCCTTTACCCATTTACAAAGAACCATAGCCCGCATAGATAAAAGACGCAACCCAACGCTTGCAAGGCCATAATTTCTCGATAGCCCGCATATGCTGCCAATATACGGCTTTATTCGTAAATTTTAGCATAAATCTGGAGTTTTTTCAATGTTTTAAGTTAATAAAATCGAGGCATGTTTATATATGGATTGGCTTGAATTTATGAGGAAGATATGGGCAATATAGAACAAAACAACAACGCGGCTTTGCCTAGATATACACTGTTGAAATGCCTGCCTGCGGGGGCGCTGGCGGGTCTTGTTGCAGTGGGGTTTCGCCTATGCGTCTCACTGGTTTTTTCCTTGGTGATGGCTTGGACGGCGCGTGCCACTTACGATGTACCGCTTGCGGTTTTGTGGTTTGTGGCGCTTGCCGCTGCGGCTTTTGCCGTGGGCAGGCTGCTGAAATGGAGTCCCGTGATAAGCGGTAGCGGAATACCCCAGCTGGAGGGCGAAATAAAGGGGCTGCTTTCGCAGCGGCCTATAAACGTGCTGGCGGGAAAGTTTTTGGGCGGTACGCTGGCTCTGGGCGCGGGTCTTTCGCTTGGGCGGGAGGGTCCCTGCATACAGATGGGCGCCGTTATTGGCAAGCAGTTGGCGGGCGGCGATAAGAAGGAAAGGGATCTGCTTATGGTGGCGGGCGGCGGCGCGGGGCTGGCCGCGGCCTTCGGTGCGCCCATAGCGGGCGTTATATTTGCGCTGGAGGAGGTAAACAAACGTTTTTCGTGGCGGCTTTTCTTTGCCGCGCTGATCACCTGCGGCGTGTCGGGAGCGGTTACGTTGCTTCTATTGGGGCCAAAGCCCATATTTGATGTGGATACGGCAGGGTTTATGGCTCTGCAATATTATTGGCTGTTGCCGCTGACCGGACTGGCTATGGGAGCCTTTGGCGCGCTCTATAACCTGTTCGTGGGCAAAATGCAAGACGGATATGCCAAGCTGAAAAGGATACCCGCAGAATATAGGGTGGTGCTGCCATTTTTGGCAACCGGAGTGCTGGCCTTTATACTGCCCGATATATTGGGCGGGGGAGATCCGCTGGTGGCTAAGATAACGGACGGCAGCTTCACGCTGTCCGTTCTGGTTTTGCTGTTGGTTGCAAAGCTGGCTTTTTCCGTTTTCAGCTTTTCCTCCGGCGTACCGGGAGGCATACTAATGCCCATGCTGGTCATGGGCGCGCTGGCGGGCGGGGCGCTGGGTGCGCTGCTGTGCGATTCTATGGGGCTGCCGCAGGAGCTGAAACAATACGCTATACTGTGCGCAATGGCGGGGCTGTTCGGCGGTGTGGTGCGCGCGCCGCTTACGGGCGCTGTGCTGGTATGCGAGATGTCCAATGCCTACGCTTTTATATTGCCGCTGGCGATAACCTCGTACGCCGCGTTTTTTACGGCAAAACTCCTCAAGGCAAGGCCGATATACGAACAGCTTTTGGAACACAATCTGGCCGTTGCAAAAGAGCGGAGAATACAAGGGTAACGCGGTATGTGAAAATCACCCCAATCGTTTTTCAGTATATCATACTGTCTGACAATCGGGGTGCACTTCACTTGGTTAGTGGTTTAGATTCACTTTGTTTAAGCCGTGTCAAATGGCGGCGGATAGAGACCCCAATACCTCACGAGCCCTTTTGTAGTCGCAATCGCGAACGTACAAGTGCCGCATTTCCGTATCGTGTCCTCTGCTGTCGCGATAGATTATACTGTAATCGCATACGATCTGGTTTCCTGCCAAAAGTTCTTTTACCTCAGAAAATTTTTGAACAGACTGTGTTCCCAAAATTTCCTGCCTGCTACACGGAATCATAACAAATTTTCCTCCTGATTTCGTTTTGTTGAGATGCTGACTTGCCGCACCTGCTGTGTATGCTCCACATATCAAATTTATGGAACCTGTGAGGACATTGTAAGTCCGCATTTGCCTTTTTGCAATAGCTTATCACAAACTTATACGCACCCTTAATATATCGCAGAGTATCTTTATGGCGTATTAATGTATAAGATCAGAATTACAATTGCAGAGCGCATTTAATCATCGCTTCACGGGCTATAATATGCTATAATTTTAAAAGCACATAAGATTTTGCCATAAATAAACTTAATATAGTTATGCCGGGAGGACGGGAAATGAATTTTTGCGGATTGGACGTGGGCACAAGCGGTGTAAAGGCCGTGATATTCGATGAAACGGGCGCGCTTAAAGCCAGCGCACATTACGAGTATGACACTACCTTCGAATCTGACGGGACGCGCGTTATAGGCGCGGAGGATCTTTGGACAAAGACCAAATTTGCGCTGAGTCTGGTCGCCATGGAGGTGGAAGGGCAGATAGACGCCATATCTGTGGACACCTTCGGCGAGGCCTTCGTTATGCTGGACGAGGAGGACGAGGTGCTGGCCGACATAATGCTGTATACAGACCGCCGCGGCGAGGAGGAATATTACCGCGCCATGGAAAAGAGCTCTGACCGCGAGATAGCCGAAATATGCGGTCTGCCACCTTCGCCCACATACAGCATATCCAAGGTGCTGTATGTGAAGGAGCAAAAGCCGGAGCTGTACGCGCGGGCAAAGCGAATACTTTTGATAGAAGATTACATTATATATATGCTGTGCGGTGAAGCGGCGACCGATCATTCGGCGGCCACGCGCACAATGTTTTTTGATGCTGCGAAGCTTGAGTGGAGCGAGGTGTTGGCGCAAAAGTTTGGCATAGATCTGGCGCCTTTTTCGAAGCCCGTTAAAACGGGAACGGTGGTGGGCTTTATACGCATAGACCTGGCGGGCGAGCTTGGGATAAGCCAAAAAATGAAGGTGGTGACGGGCGGTCACGATCAGACGATATGCGCGATAGGCTCTGGGCTGCGCGCGGGTTCCACGGTATGCGGCATGGGCACATCAGAGTGTATAACCCCCATATTCGACGGTATGCTGGACGCGGATTTCATAGAGAAAAACGGATTTCCCTGCGAACCTGTGTGGGATATGGGCAAATATTGCACGATGGCATATAACCCCTCCTGCGGGCTGCTCATAAAATGGTTTTTCAAAAACTTTGCGGCGGGGGAGATGCTGCTTTCGGGCGGCAAACCGCCATACAATATATTCGAGGAAAATTTCCCCGAAAAACCCACGCGGCTCATGGTGCAGCCATTTTTGGTGGGCAGCGGCACGCCCTACCTTGACGTGGAGGCGCGCGTGGCCATAACGGGTATGGGCTTGGGTACGACGCGCTTCGATATATACCGCGCCGTGCTGGAGGGCATGACGCTGGATCAGATGCTGAACCTTAGGCTGCTCAAAACGCACGGCATAGAGGTGGGCAATCTGGTGTGCGTGGGCGGCGGCAGCGTTAGCAAGCCGTGGCTGCAGGTGAAGGCGGACGTGCTGCAGCTGCCCGTGAGCACGCTGAAAACCAGCGAGGCGGGCGCGCTTGGCTGCGCCATAGTTTGTGCCTACGCTTTGGGCGTGTACGGCAGCGTGGAGGAGGCCGCGGCGGCGATGTCTCGCGTGGATAAAACAATAGAGCCAAACGCGGCACACGCGGCTTTTTACGAAGAAAAGTTTGAGATGTACAAGGAGCTGAGAGGGCATATAGCAAATGAGAGCAAATACGCCAGCAGCGGCGAGGCGTTTTAAATAGGATATGATCCCCGGCAGCGGGGGAGAGCGCAAACAAAAACATCCGACCAGCGGCCGGATGTTTTTTGTTCAGCGATTTACTTTTTTTCACCACACTGCCGGTGGATACCAACTGGCGATTTACGACCATATTAGTTTGGGGCGCATATGTTCATAGATTGGCTTGTCGGTACCCACAGCAGCGTCCGGTGGTTTAAGCGTTTAGTTTGAGGATTTGTTAGCCAACAGAGCCGGCTTTTACAACCTCAATCGTATATGTTGCTATGGAGTTCGGGTTACCCTTGTCCGTAGCTGTGATTATTACTGTGCCCAGACTTGTTGTGCCTCCGCCTTGGGCTACCTTCACCTTGCCGTTTTCAACGGTGGCGATTTTCGGGTTACTGCTTCTCCAGTTCATATCCTTTACGCTGGAGCTTGCACCCGTGGGATTGACTTTTGTAAGTATGAGCTGAGTGTGCCACGGATACTTAGCTAAACCGTTTCCGCCCTTATAAAGGGTTGTGCGGCCTTGCTTGCTTATTAGGCTGAAGCTCGTGGTAGCCTTCTTTATGGCTATCTTCTTGGATACCTTTGTAACGGTACCATCCGCGCTCTTAACGTTTGCGTATACGTTCAGTATACCCTGGCCTTTAGCTGTAAGCACGCCATCTTTGTCTATAGAAGCCTTGGAAGCGTTGCTTTCGGATATTAGCCACTCTACTTCATACATAGCGTCTGCAGGGGTAATCTCTACCTTGTACTGAGCTGTATCGCCAATGTACATAGATTCTTCACCAACAATTGTGGCAGTTGCAACAGGATCTGTTACACGTACCATTGCAGGCTCGGATATTGCGGTCTCGCCTTCAAGACTGGTTACTATTACCTTAACCTCCATCATATCGGCTTCTATGGGAAGCGCGGGTGATGTATAGCTTTGGCCAACAGCGCCGGGTATAGCCATCCAGCTGTCGCTGCCTATGTTTACCAGCCACTGATAGGTGAACGGGCCGGAGCCGCCAGCTACTACATCAAAGGTAGCGGTTTCGCCAACAACAACAGTCTGGTCTTCCGGCTCTGTTTCTATGAACGGAGCAACAACGTCTGTTACTGTTAGTTTAGCGCTATTGGAGTATACGGTGTTGTTTTCCAGATCGGAAACCGCTACACGTATAAAGGCTCCATCAATTGCTTTATCAGCCTTAAACGCATAGATTATTTCCGTGTCGTCTGTTGTTCCGACAGGAGGCGTATCGGGTAAATCAATCGGGCTTGGGGTTAAATCAAACCAGTTTGCCTCTACAGCAGGATCGTCATCGGGATCACATCCCTGCCACTGGTAGCCATAAGGCGCGCTGCCCGCTACAGTTGCCTTGAACATAGCGTCTCTGCCGTCTACAACAGATATATCAGACGGGCTGGTTACTATAGATACCTTTACCGGGTCTGTTATTTCTGTCAGTTTAGCTATGCTGGATGTTACCACATTGCCGTCCAAGTCAGTTACAAGTATTTTGTACTGCCAACCGGCTTTTGCGGTTGTACCCGCAGCATTTGTGGAGGTAAGAGTTACATCATTGAAATAGCTCCACGCGCTGCTGGTTTCGGGGTCTGCCCAGTAGCTGTCCGCTGTCCAAGTGAGGCCGTTAGAGCCGCTGTCTGTGTACAGTGCAGCAGTGAAGGGCAGTGTGCCCGCTACGCGTATGGAGAATTTGGGGAATCTCTTATTTACAGCTGTAGTGTTCTGCGGCTGACTGCTTATTGTAAGCGGAACTACCGTTGTGCTTACATTCAGCTTGGCGGCGGTAGAAGTAGCGGAATTATCAGTAGGTGCAATTCCTTCGGATATGTTCAGCCTATACTGATATCCGTTCCAGCTCTCTTTTATATTGCCCTGAGCAATACTGAGCGTGCACATGGTTATGCCGTCCATTGTTTCATCGACTTTTGAATATACGCCGTTTCCAACAGGAACCGCAAACCACGATACGCCGTTGTCTACGCTCATTTCCCATTTTTCCGGAGAAGGAATAGCAGTGGGGTCTATTTTTGAACCCGTGTAAACCGCGTTGAAAGATGTAGCGCGGTCTACAACTACATTTGCATCATTGGGATTAGACAATATTGTGGGAGCAACGTATGACTGCAATGTAATTGTAGCAACCTTTGATTCAACAGTTGTATTATCTACTGTAACTACGCACTTAAACATAGCGCTACTTTTGCCTAAAGGTATGGAAGCAGCGAATGTATCAAATGTTTCGCCGGTGATGTCAGTCCACTTGTTAGTAGTGTCGTTCCATTCCTGCCACTGATATGATTCTGATTCGCGTGTAGTGTTATCAGAACCCCAGTTAGTGGTGCCATCAACTATAAGGGTTGCGGTTGAACCGGTATCAGCTACAGACATATTGAAAGGCTGTTTTGTAAATGTGAAGGCGTCTTTGGGCGTGAGATAGAAGTTGTCTATTCTCAATGTGCCCGCCGTTACATCAGCAGCCGTAACCGTTACGTTTTTGGTAACGTTGGCGTTGTACTGCTTGTAAGGATTATCACCCCAGAAGTAATCATCCGTTGCGGCAACCTCTGCAACCTCTACAACATAGCTGCCGGGAAGCACCTTTTTGCTGAATGTAAAGGAACCATTAACGCTAGCGTTTGCCGTATCTATAGGCGTACCATCCTTGCCCTTTGCAAACTCGGCGGGTGTGTAGATAGCTATAGGACTGTTTGTAGTTGTGCCTATGGCTGTTGCGGTAGCGCCGGAGCCTGTCATAAGAGCGCCGGAAACGGCAACGCCCTTAGCAACGCTCAGCATAGCCGTGGAAGAAGTCTTCCAGTCTGTAGCTACACCGGGATCATAGCCGGCGTCAACAACAGTTACCAGTACGCGGAATTGCGCGCCTGTTGTGTTCCATGCTTTTGCATTAGTAGCATCGTCCGCCGCAAAAAGCGGTGCTGTTTCCAGTGTAGCGGAATTTTCACCACCTGTGCATGTGGGAGTTCCGGGGCTGGAATCAAGATTTTTCCACGTGCCGGCATCGTTGTACTGCCACTGGTATTCAAGGTCTGTAGCGGGATCGAACTCGGCCTTTGTGAAACCAGCCGCCGTAACGTTTGCCGTTATTGTAGCGGTTTCGGGAGCGCCAGGTGCGCTAATAGCGCCGTTTACAGTAGCGGGTACAGCGATAGTAAGGTTAGAAAGGCTGGGAGCCTTTACCATGTCTATCTTCACCGGGTCGAAGTTACCGTCTGTAACATCTATTACTGGCAAGCTAGAAGAATCTGCCGCATAGTACCTTACGCCGTTATAAACGCCGCCAACTATCGAGAAATCTACAGTTGCCGCGCTACCGTCAAGAGCGCTGACACCTGTGAATGTAGCAACGCCGTTTGCGTTTGTCTGTGCACTTACAGTATTGTTGTTATCATCTACAGCCTCAACAAGCGCATACGCAACGGGCGTAGTGCCGTTCATCAATGTAACGGTGTTTTGGCCTCCAACAGTTATGTTGTTGGTTATTGCAGCCGGAGAAGAAAGAGCTACGGCAACCGTACCGCCCGTGGTTATTTTATATGTGGGCATATTCTGTATGGTTATTTCATAGTTGCCAATGCCGTTTTCTGCACCGTCAAATGTAAAGCTAAATGCTCCTGTACCATTCGTGTATGCGGTTTTTGTGAGCGTACCGCGAGGAGTTGTGGCGTCAGTAATATCCTCATACTCCACCTCAAGCTGCATGTCGGTAACAGGGTTGCCGCTAGCATTTTTAACAACGCCAGATATTTTGCCCACGTAGCCTATTTCGGCATCTGTTTTGGCAAGCGTGATATCCTTTTTGTTCCAATCGGCGGGAGCACTAGGGAATTTATCGGCTGCTATAGCTATAGTAACAGGAGTTGTTACCGCAGGATATTTAAGCGGAGAAGTTCCCGCTGAAAGCGTTGCCTGTATGTTGGCTGCGCTAACTGTTGAACCGGTTGTAAGCGTATACTTAACAACTATCTGGCCATTGGCGTTGGATTTTGTGCCGAAGGCAACGGCTGCTGCATCGGTAACAGCTACTGAACCTGTGCCGTTTACGTTAGCAGCTGTCAGTGTAGCGCCTGTTCCCAAAGCTGCGCTAAGCTGCAAGTTCAGTTCTGCGCCGGGGATGGGCGTGCCATCTG
Organism: uncultured Christensenella sp.; assembly: GCA_964464145.1. Classification (GTDB taxonomy): domain Bacteria; phylum Bacillota; class Clostridia; order Christensenellales; family Christensenellaceae; genus UBA5399. Next base: position 2,161 of record CAYXFB010000063.1, on the reverse strand, counting down.
TCAAAGACTTAACGGTATAGGTAACAGTTCCAGTCTCTGTAGCCGCCGCATCAGCAACGGGCTCTTCCTCTACTGCCGTAACCTCGGCAACAGGGGTTTCCTCCACAACGGGAGCTTCCTCTTCCGGTGCCACCGCCGCTTCCGCCGTTACTTCTTCAAGCACAGCGTCTTCGGGAGCCGCAGCAAAGCCAGTAGCAGCCACGCCAAATACCAGAACGGCCGCTAAAAGAATGCTGACTAACTTCTTTAGCTTCTTAATTTCCATAATTAATACTTCACTCCTTCTTGTTTTTGCTTTTTTTACAGGGAACTTTTCCCCTCGTCTGTCTCTTCTTCAATAAACCTATTCCATAATATGCACCCCTCTTATAACAATAGTATTTATCTCACAAGGAATCTCTTCCTATGTGCCTTAAATAAAAGCTTATATAAAGCTGTTTTTGGGCTTTTTGGTTTTGTGCTGCATACGCATGATTCATAAACAAATATATCCATCCAAAACTCATTATACACAAAGAATATTGCAAATGCAACACCAGCGTTCATATAACCGAAAAACTATTTGATAACGGTTATACGCGCGCTTTGCCGCAATGCAGCCGCCACATTGGCGATTCTTTGGGTCTTTGCTACTATAATATATCACATTACCAAATAATGCAAACGTTTCTGAATAAAAAACCTCTTTTTTTAGAACTTTTTTTGCGATAATATCCCTTTGCAAAGCGGTTTGTTCGAAAAGCAACTCATAAGCAACACTTTTCGGGTCAAACCTACTGGCCGCTGCGGTGTGTATTTGCTGGAAAATCAGCGTTTGCCGGGCTTGCTTGCTCTGCCTGTTCGCCGCGCGAGCTTTTTTTCATATTTAAATCAAATCTATCGCTGCGATCAGCTCCTTAACGTCAAAATGCGTGTAAACCTTCTCTGTGAGCGTCATCGCGCCGGAGTGCCCCACTATTTTCTTTATTACCGTCTGATCTGCGCCCGCGCGCGCCAGCATGGAAATGCAGGTGTGGCGGCAGCAATGTGGCGTTCTGTCCATACCGAATTGTTCCATTATTGGCAAAAAGCGCTGCCCATAAAAGTTCCTATATGTGAATCGCCCGCCCGCCTTGTTGAAAATAAGATAGTCGCTGTCTGAGGAGTTGAACCACTGTTCGTAAAAAGGCAGCACCTTTTTCGCTATGGGCACCTTACGAATGCCGCTTTCCGTTTTGCTTTCCAGCACGTCAAAATAGCGTTCTTCCAAAAACACGTTTTCCTTGCGCAGATCCAAGAGCTCGGAAACGCGCACTCCGCTGTATATCAGCATGAGCACCGTTTGGCAAAAGCGGTCTGCGCTGTGCTCCCACAAAAGCTCTATCTCCGCGTCCGAAAATTTGTCGCGCGCGAAGCCTTTGGGGTTTTTGTTTTTGTAGCGCAGTATATCCACAAAATCCGCATAGTTTTTGCTGCACACCTCGTTTTTCATGGCGTATCTATACAGCTGGTTCATGAGCACCTTCACCTTTTTGAGCGTGGGATAGTTTTTGTCGCAGGTGTCCACAACGCCTTGAAGATCGGCCAGCTTCAAATCCTTGAAAACCTTATTGTAAAGCGGTTCGCATGCTTTGTACGCAATGGTGTAGCCATTCACCGTGGAATGCGAGGTGGTTTTAAACTTTATATCGGACCATTTTTCGTACAGTTCCGCAAACGTTATCTTCGCGTTTTGTATGTCAAACGGGTTGTTGTTGTATTCGGCGAGAATTTGCAATGCCTCAGAACGAGTTGCGGCATAACCCACTACCATATAGTCCTGAACTATCCTGCCGCCGGCTCTGTCTACGCGCCATCCCGCGGTCTTTCTTATAAGGTAAGGCTTTCGCCGCTTTCCGGAGAGCTTCACAATACCTCCGTAGCCATTGGGTAATCGCATAAAATATACTCAGTCCTTTCGCTCTTTTCCTTCAATAATATAATACAAACATATTGGAAGGGAATATTAATGTGATAAATTCAACAATAGTCAAATTCAATTATCAATTTGCCAATTTATTATTATAATATCAGAGATGTATATTAAGTTTATACATAAATCGAAAGTAACATGTAAGTATCAATATGAAAAAAAGTGCTATTACAAAGGTGATTAACAGTTCTTAATTATGGAAATGAAAAA
>CAYXFB010000062.1:0-16591 GCA_964464145.1 uncultured Christensenella sp. | reverse complement strand
CATTGAGCAGCCTTACTTTTGCATCTGCGGGTATCATCGTTGCAACATTGATTGGCAATACCACTTGATTTTCTGCTGTGAATACGTTATTTTGTAATTGTTGTAGGTTCATTTTAAATTCATTCTACAACAAAAAACAGGCTTGTGCTCACGCACTTGCCTGTTTTTTTGCTTTGAGCCTTGTTTCTTTCTGAGACAGCCCCTTAGAATCAGGATTTTGTTTGTTTTTCCACCACGTTTTCGCCGCAATATATTTCGCGAAGCTTGGGCTTTTCTATCTTGCCCGTGGGGTTGCGCGGCACCTCGGCGAATATAACGCGGCGCGGGCGCTTGTAGCGTGGCAGCGCCTTGCAGAAGTAGGCTATATCCTCCTCCGTGCAGTTCGCCTCCGGCTTCAGCTCTATTATGGCGGCGGGTATCTCGCCCAAACGGTGATCGGGCATGCCTATCACCGCAACGTCCTTTATACCATCGTGCTTGTGCAAGAAATCCTCTATCTGCACCGGGTAAATATTTTCGCCGCCCGTTATTATAACGTCCTTTTTGCGATCCACCAGGAATATGAAGCCGTCCTCGTCCCGACGCGCCATGTCGCCTGTGAAGAGCCAGCCGCCCTTGAGCGTGGCCGCCGTGGCTTCCTCGTCGTTAAAATAGCAGTTCATGAGGCCGGGTCCGCGCACTATGAGCTCGCCCACCTCGCCGTCCGGCAGTATTTGGCCGTTCTCATCCGCTATTTCGGCCTCCCATTTATAGCCGGGCACGCCTATAGCGCCCACCTTGTGTATATTTTCCACACCCAGATGTACACAGCCCGGCCCGGCTGATTCGCTGAGGCCGTAGTTGGTGTCATACTGGTGGTGCGGGAAATATTTGAGCCAGCGTGTTATAAGGCTGGGGGGAACGGGCTGCGCGCCTATGTGCATGAGGCGAAGCGGGGAAAGATCGTAGTCCTCAAGGTTTACCCGTCCGCTGTCTATTGCGTCCAGTATATCCTGCGCCCAGGGCACCAGCAGCCAAACTATGCTGGCCTGCTCGTCGCTGGCGGCCTTGAGTATCCACCTCGGCTTTACACCGCGCAGCAGCACGGCGCGGCCGCCCACCAAAAAGCTGCCAAACCAGTGCATCTTGGCGCCCGTGTGGTATAGCGGGGGTATGCACAGAAATACGTCCTCGTGCGTTTGGCCGTGGTGGTTTTGCTCCGTTTCGCAGGCCGACATGAGGCTGGCGTGGGAGTGCAGTATGGCCTTGGGAAAGCCCGTTGTGCCCGAGGAAAAATATATGGCCGCGTCCTCCGCGTCGTCTATGGGCACGGAGGGTTCGGTATCGGGCATTGCCTCTATAAGCTCATCGTACCTGTGCGCAAAGCGCGGGCAGGCCTCGCCCACAAAAAGTATATCCTTCACGCGGGGTATATCGTCCTTTATTGTCTCCACGCGGTCTATGAATTCCGGCCCAAAGAAAAGCGCGTCAGATTCAGAAAGCTCTAAGCAATATTTTATTTCGTCCGAGGCATAGCGGAAGTTCAGCGGAACCACCACCGCGCCCGTCTTTAGTATGCCGAAATATATGGGCAGCCAGTCCAAACAGTTCATAAGCAGTATGGAGACCTTCTTGCCCTTCGTTATGCCGCGCGCCAAAAGCAGGTTGGCGAGGCGGTTGGATTTGGCGTTGAATTCCGCCCAGCTCATTTCGAAGCGATAGCCCTTCGCGTGCCCGGGCTCCACCAGCTCGTATTCCTTCCAAGTGCGTTCATGGTGATCCTGAAGCTCAGGATTAAGCTCCACAAGGCTTATTTCGTTGGCAAAATCGCGCGCGTTCCTTTTGAGTATCTCTGTGATGGGCATGTACGGCTCCTCCGTTCCGGCCAATGATGGCGGTTTTATTATAAAGTGACGCCGACTTTCGCATTAACGGCGTATCATAATATATATTATGGCGAATTTTTGCCAAATTGCAATAAGTATGTTCTATATTTTAATGTGCTAGCTTGGTAAAAAGGGCGTTTTTTATCGTACCGTCAATATGCGACGTCCAGTATTTCTATATTGGCGGCGTCATGGCGTTCATCCAGCGCCGCGTTCCACGCCTCCGTTTGAAGCTGCTCCAGCATTTGCGCGCGAACGGATTCCTTTACAGATTCAAAATCCACCGCGCCCGGCTCCGGGCGGCTTACCAGCATGAGCCGCACAAATTTTTCGCCGTTCGTTATAACGGGACTCAGCTCGCCCGGCTGCTTCAATGCCGCCGCGGCCTCCTCCAGCGCGGGTATGGCGCCGCCCTCGGGCAACATAAGGTAGCCCTGTGTTTTATACGGCTCCACCTTCATGCCGTTGTCTATTCCGGCGGACTCCAAAAGCGCTTCAAAGCCCGCTTCATCGGTAAGCGCCTCCAGCGCAGCGCGGTTTTCTTCTCCCACCATAAGGCTTTTGGCGTAAACGGCGTTTTCCGGGTAATAGTAAAATGTCTCCCCGCCCGATTGCATTTTCACGAAGCGCTCCGGCTCGTCCTGCGCCGTCTGCTGCTGCTTTTGTACGAGATCATCAAAATATTTCTTTACCGCCGCGTCCGAATCGTCCAGCGGTTCGTATACCTTTTGGCGAAGCTGCTGCTCCAGCTCGTATTGCACAAGCTCCGCTATGGCGCTTTCCTTTGTGAAATTGTTTGCCTTGATGTAATCATCGTAGCGTTTTTTGGTTTCCGCGTCCACATTTATGGAAGAATTTTCGGCGGCTTCCTTTTCCACGTCGGTGCGCAGCTTTTGCTCTATGCCGCGCATATATTCCTCGGCGCGGCTGTCGAACTCCTCGCGCTGCTCCGGAGTTATCTCTATGCCCAGCTCGGCGGCGTATTGGCGTATCAGCGCCTTGGTGACCTCCTCGTTCAGCACGGCTTTTTTAAGATCGTCGTATGTGGTGGAATCTTTGTTGGCCTGCATATCGCCAAGATCCATACCAAATTTATCCGCGTAGGCCGAAAGCGTGGAATACACCTGCGAGGCGGTTATCTCCTCACCGTTCACGCGCGCCAGCACCGTTTCCGGCTTGGCAGCGACAGATGCGGCGGAGCAACCCACCACAGATAGGGCAAATATTGTCAAAACTATTGCGCAGATTATTTTTTTCATTCAGTTCCTTTCGTTATGCCTCATATACTTCAAACCGCCGCGAGGCTTGATATGAAGCTGTCAAGCGGGGCGCGGGCAATGTATATCTGCTTGCCAAAGCCATAGTCCACCGCGAGGAAATCCTTGCCGTATTCGTACAGCGTAACGGCTATTTCGGCGCCGCTAGCACAGCTTTGGGTAATGCTGGCCACCTGTGCGCCTATCTCCACATCGCTTTTCACATAGTCTACAATTATCATCTGCTTCATTGCGGTGAAAAGAGAGTTGTATGTTTCGGCGGTGATCGTTTTGCCGTTCAGCGTGTAGGCGGAGCCGTCCGTTTTGAGCTCGTAGCTCTGACCGCCTGCTTCCGCCTTTATTGCGGTGGTGTCGGCCGGCATTCCCGGCATTATTTCGGGCAGCGCCATCTGCAGCGAGGGGTAGCTCAAATATTCCAGCAGGGAGGAGGCTATTGTATATACGCCCTCCTTGCCGTCCACGAGGCAGTAATACTTTTTGCCGTCCTCCGTCTGCGCTCCTATCTTGAGCGAAAGCACCGTTCCGTCCGCAAAGCCGAACTGCGCCAGCTTGGCATATTCATCCAGCCCATACTCCGGCTTCACATCCGCGCCCACATAATCTGAAAGCTTTGAGGATCTCAGAATGGCTTTGAAGGAGTCTATATTCATAGTGGGTACGAAGAGCGCGGCGGGCTGGTTCATCTGCCAGCCGCAATTGCCCACCGAAAGACCGTTTGCCAGTATGTTCATGCCCACCGTCTCGCCGCTGTCGTTTTGGTAGGCTATCTCTGAAAGCTGCTCCGCGTCGAAGGCGGGCAGCTTCAGATCGCGCAGCGCGTCAAGGTCGCGCAGTATCAGCTCGGAGCTCAGATAACCCTGTATGTAAACTGTGGGGGCGTCGTTCATGCGCATATACTTGGAGGTGTTGTCCGCCGTTTGGTAGCCGTAGTTTATAGTGTAGCCGTTGCCGTCCGCCGTTTTCACCTTAACAACGCTCTGCGCCGGATCGAGGCCATATTTGGCGAAGTCGGTAACGTTTTCGTCCACCGCCTTTGTTACGTACACGTAAGAAACGAAGGTTATAACGGATTCGGCGCGCGCTTGATCCACGGGCGCGTCCGAGCCCTCGAATTTCCACTTGCCATCCTCCGCGCGGTATATGCTGAGTGTTTCCCCGTTATGATCTATCTCCACGCTCATAACGTCCCTGGCTGTCACGCCGTATATCTTTAGCTGGTTCGTGCCTGAAAGCTCCGCGGGCGCGGTTATGAGCACTATGGAGCCCACAACCAGCGCCGCAAGCACGGCCACCGCTATCAAAAGTGTCAAAAATCTTCCCTTTGTCAATTTACTGCCCTCCTAGCGCCTTACCCTGCGCACCCATGTAACCACGCCGAACAGCAATAGCAGGGCGGGTATCACTATCACGCAGAGAACAATAAGCATATTCACCTGCGAGTTGCTGGTGAACTGCATCACCTCGCCCAGCGTGCGTTTGGGCGCTATGTCTATGCTCTGCGTACGCTGATTCAGGTAGGAGAGCGAATTCATCACGAGGTCGGCGTTGCCTGCAAGCTGTATTTGGTTGTTCCCAAGCAGCGAGGAAGAGCCGAACACCACTATCTGCGAACCGTTTTCGGCGGCGGAGAAGGCGCCCAGCAGCATATTGCCCGTGGCGTCGCCCGGCTGCCGCTCAAGGTTTGCTATGGAGTCCTCCCCGGTCAGCTGCTTTGCGAAGGATTCCTTCGCGGAGTATACTAGCGGAGACACCGTTATGCCCGCGCTGGGTACGGCGTTCGTTTTCAAGCTGCTCGCGTAGGATATCAGCGGATAGCGGTTGGCTGCTATTATGGAATCCGTTATGGCGCCGGGCGCGAGATCGCACACGAGGAAGGAGGGGTTCTGGTAGTAGGCGGCCTCGCCGTAGCCCAACACGTAGTCCTTGTTTACCTCTATATCGTAAAGCTTTAAAAGACCCTCGAAGTTGGTCAGCGTCTGCGTCATCACGCGCGCCGCGCCGCTCTGCTGATCCACGAATATATTGTCCATGAAAAACATGGCCTTGCCGCCGTTACTGAGGAAGGTCTTTACGTCTTCGTATTCCTCCGCCGTCATGTCCTGCTGCGGCCCCAGCACGAAGAGGGTATCCGTTTCGGGGTCGAGCTTGCCAGTGCCGCCTATAAAGTCGTAGGTGGAAAGCTCATAATTGAGGTTATCGAGATAGCTCAAAAATTGGGGCAGGCTGTTCGGGTCCACCTCGCCGTGGCCGGAGAGGAAAACCGCGCGGTTCATGCTGCCCGTCATGATATAGTAGAGCGCGGAGGTTATCTTTTGCTCTGCCTTGGAGCCCACCTTTACCATGCTGCCGTCCGAGCCGGTCACATACACCTTGAGGTCGGGCAGGCCGTACACCTTGTAGGCCGAATTGTCCTCATTCGTTACTATCACAGAATAGGCGTCTATGCCCTTAGAGTTGGGGTCGTAGGTGGCCGTGAAGGTGGGGTTCAGCTCCGGGTCTACATTTTGCACCTTTATGTTGGGGTTGAGCGCCGCGTATTTTTCAAGCAGAGTGGAAACCTCCTCGTCCGTCTTGCCCGTGGGGTAGAGCGTATATATGTTTATGGTTTCGTTCACGCCAGATATAACGTTTTGGCTCGCGTCCGAAAGCGTGAATATGCGGTACTGCGTAAGGTCGGTCTTTAGGCTGTAGCGCTGCTCACCCAGAAATACGAATACGTTCAGGAATACGAATATGCCTATCACAAGCAGGGTCAAAAGTATGGAAAACAGATGAAACCCGCCGCGCGTCTTTTTTATGCTGTCCGGCGTGGGAGCCGGTTTATTGCCAAATTTCATATATTTCTCTCCTCAGCTGCCCTTTATGAGGCTTCTTCTTTTGAGTGTTATCCATGTCAGGTACAAAAACAGCGCCGTGAAAGATGTAAGGTACACAACCGAGGTGGCGCTGAGTACGCCGCGCTGAAAATCCGCAAAGTAACTGAATATGGATACGAAGCTTAAAAGCCCGCCCGCTACCGGGTCTGAAACCTGGCCCACAAGCGCGTCCAGCATCCAGAACATCAGCAGTATGCCCATTGTGGCCACGGCCGCCGTAAGCTGGTTGGAAGAAAGCGAGGATATGAATATGCCCACCGCTATAAACGCGCTGCCCATAAGCATGAAGCCGAGGTAGCCCAGAAGTATTTCGCCCACGTAGGGCGCGCCGAATACGTAAAGTATTATCACCTGCACAAGCGTGGTAGCGAGGCCTGCAAGCAGCACCACCATTGCGGCGAGGTACTTGGCCAGCACAACGCCTATGGTGGTCACCGGAGCGGTGAAGAGCAGCTGATCTGACTTGGTTTTGCGTTCCTCAGAAAAGAGGCGCATGGTGAGTATGGGCACCAGCAGCACCATAACGTAATTCACGTTGCTCAGCACAACTATATAGCTGGATGAACCGGCCAGTATGTTGTTTGTGGTGAAAAACAGGCCTACCACGAGGGCGAACATGCCCAGAAAAACATAGGCCAGCATCGTTTTAAAGTATGAGTTCAGTTCCTTTTTGAAAATAGCCGTCATATCGCCGCCCCCCTCAAGATTCCCGCGTGTGGCGCAGGAAGAGATCCTCCAACGTCACCTCTACGTCTGTGAGCGCTAAAAGGCCTATATCCGCCTTCACCATCGCGCGCGCTATGGCTTCCTCCGCGCCGCTGTCGCCGTCGATCAAAAATTCGGCGGTGCTGCTTTTAACGGTGGGCATAGTCTGTATTTTTTTCACGAGCGGGACGCCCTCCAGTATGGATTTGCCTATCGCCGGATCGCACTTTACGGTAAGCTTTATCTTGCGCTGCGCGCCCGAGCCCGATATGAGGTTGGAAAGAGTGTCGTCCATCACTATCTTGCCCTTGTTCAGCATTATTATATGGCCGCAGATATCCGCCACCTCGTGCAGTATGTGGGAGGAAAGCACCACGGTATGTTTAGAACCGAGCGCCTTTATGGTCTTGCGAATGTCTATTATCTGCGTGGGATCAAGCCCCACGGTGGGTTCGTCCATTATGAGCACCTTGGGCTCGCCGCACAGTGCCTGCGCCAAACCCACGCGCTGCTTGTATCCGCGCGAAAGATTGCCTATGAGGCGCTTTCTCATGGCCGACAGCTTGAGCGTTTCTATGGCCGTCTCTATTTGCGCGGGAATATCGCTCTTGCCCACATGCTTTAGCTCGCAGGCAAAGCGGAGGTATTCCTCCACGGAAAGCTCGTTGTATATGGGTGGGTTTTCGGGCGTGTAGCCTATGAGGCGCTTCACCTCCAGCGGCTGCGTGCTTATGTCGTAGCCGCCCACACGCACAGTGCCCGAAGAGGCCGCTATATAGCCCGTTATTATGTTCATCGTGGTGGATTTGCCCACGCCGTTGTTTCCCAGAAAGCCTACTATTTCGCCTTCGCCTATCTCAAACGAAATATTGTCCAGCACAACGTGTGAGCCAAAATTTTTGCATAGATTATTGACTGAGATCAATGTGGTTCCTCCTTATACCGCGTATACGTACGAATTGCATACACAGCAATTATACTATATACAAAACCCTGCGGAATACTGCGTATTTGTAAAGGTTTTGTGAATATGCAACGTTAAAATATTTCCGATTTGGCGCGTATCGCCATAAAAACAACCCCTATCTATATTGTAGCCCGCAAATATATCAATTTGCGGGCTACTCTATTATCTTGGTACGGAAGACCCGTACCCATCGCTGCGAACGATCATAACCAAATAATTTTGATTATTCTTTGGGTTTTGTAAGTATTCCCGTTATGGAATTACTGTCCGGTGCTTTCCATGTAGTTGTTAACGGCGAGACCCCAGTTGTCAGGATCGTCAACGTTGTCCTTCGTTATGGATTTCAGCTCCCACAGTACATCCTTGGGGATGTCTTTGCCCTGGAGGTACTCAAGGCCGAGCCTTGTAGCTTCCATGGTCATTGTCATGGGGTTCTGAGCCATTGTGGCGTCTATCTCACCAGCCTTTATAGCCTGGAGACCTTCAAATGTTCCGTCTATACCTGTTATGCAAACGTGACCATCTTCGCCAACCAGCTTGCCGCCGTAGTTGTCGTTAGATTTCAGAGCTTTGTAAGCGCCGAGAGCGTTGTCATCGTTGTGTGTGAATATAGCCTGTACGTCGTCATGAGCCTGGAGAAGGTTTGTTGTAACGTCCAGAGATACCTGCTGGTCGAAGTTTCCAACGTCTTTTATAACCTCGATGCCCGTGAGGGGATCAACTATTTCGTGGAAGCCCTGGCCGCGGAGCAGCGTGGGAGATGCGCCCTGAACGCCTTCCAGCTCTATAACTTTGCCTGTAGCTTCGCCATTTTTAGCGGAAAGGAAGTCAACTATATACTGACCACCCATGCGGCCCAGCTCTACGTTGTCAGACTGGAGGAAGCAGAGATATTTATCTGTGCTGGGTCCACGGTCAACGTATATTACCGGCAGACCTTCGTCGAAAGCTTTCTCAGCGAAGGGCGTTATGGGATCGGCCTGTACGGGGTTGGCAAGCAGTATGTCGGCGCCGGACTGCAGTATATCTTCGAACTGGCTTACCTGTACAGCAGGATCGTCCTGTCCGTCATATGTTGTGAAGTCCTTTATGCCGTATTCTGCGGCAGCCTGCTCATAGCCGTATTTCATACCAACGAAGAATACGTTTTTGGCTGTGGCGATGGAGCCTGCCCATTTAGCGTCCTTAGCTTCCTGCTCCGTCATCTGGGGTCTGTTGGCACCAGCGGCGGGAGCTTCTGGAGTAGCTACGGCTTCAGCCGGAACTTCCATGTCTGCTGCGTCGTCAGCCGGAGCTGCGGCCTCGGAAGCGGCCGGCGCGGCAGCCTCAGAAGCGGCGGGCGCGGCAGCAGCCTCAGAAGCGGCGGGCGCAGCCGGAGCCGAGCAGCCAGCCAGCATAGCTACCACGAGGGATAAGCATACTACTACTACTATAAGTTTTTTCATTTTCTACCTCCTGAAATTTTGTTTCATAATCGTTCGCCTATATATCAACCTGATTGGTTAATACCTATATGATTTTTTGGCAACGGGATATTAGTCGGCCTTGTTGCCTCGGTTTTTAAGCGTATCTATGAGCACCGCCACAAGTATAACCGCACCGGAAACAACCTGCTGCCACAGCGGATCCACGCCTATGAGGTTTATACCGTTATTCAGTATGCCCAGTATGAGAACGCCTATGAATGTTCCCAGCATGGTGCCCACGCCGCCCGCAAGCGACGCGCCGCCGATAACAGCCGCGCCGATGGCTTGCATCTCTATCGCGTCACCGGCCGTGGGGAGCGCCGTGCCCAGTCTGGATGTTGTAACGATACCGGCCAGTGCGGCAGTGATGCCCGAGATTATGAAGGCGCCCATCTCTATGTTTTTAACATTGAGGCCGGACAGCTTCGTGGCTTCGCGGTTGCCGCCAAGAGCGTACAGGCCGCGGCCGAAGGATGTGTATTTCAGTATGTAGAAACCAATGATGAACACACCTATAAGCAGTATAACGGGGAAGGGTATGGGAACCACATCCGATATCTTGCCGTTACCGAAGGCTACCAGCGGTGCCGGCAGGTTTGGAATGGATTTTGCCCCGGATACTACCAGCGTAAACCCTCGGAAGAGCGACATACCCGCCAGCGTAACGATGAACGCAGGCATGTTCAGGCGGCTTACCAGCCAGCCCTGAGCGGCGCCTATGAGCATACCCACAACTATTATAAATATTATTGCTACGGGAAGCGGGAAGCCCCAGAATGTCATGGCGTAAGCGCCCATCATGGATGCGAACGCAAGTACGGAACCGACCGAAAGGTCTATGCCGCCTGTGATTATAACGAATGTCATACCAACGGCAACTAGGCCGGAGTATGAAGCTGTGAGCAGTATGTTCATCCAGTTCTTAAGATCCATGAACTTGGGCGAGGCAAGTGCCATTATAACACACAGAACCACCAGTTCTATTACGAGCATGTATGCGCCAAGAAATTTCCTGGCCTTGCTCTTGTTTTTTGCTTGTAAATTCTTTTCCATTTCCCCTCAACCTCCAACAGCGTATTTCATAACAGTTTCCTGATCCAGATCCTTTTCGTCCAATATGGCCTTTATCTCGCCGCTTTCAATAACCATTACGCGGTCGGACATCGCAATTACCTCGGGCAACTCCGAAGAGATAAGTATAACGGCCATTCCCTCCATTGTGAACTTGTTTATAAGCTCATAGATCTCATGCTTTGTACCAACGTCTATACCGCGCGTGGGATCATCCAAAATCATGATACGGGGATTGGTAACCATACATTTACCAAGAACTACTTTTTGCTGGTTTCCGCCGGACAGCGTTTTTACCACCTGATGCATATCCGTAACTTTTATACTGAGCTTAGTTATTGCTTCCTCAGCCAGTCTTTTTTCTGCCTTTGCATCAACGTACCAAAGCGCTTTGGTGTTGTTGTTTGTGGAGGCGAGCGCAACGTTCTTTTCAACGTCCATATTCACCACCAGGCCCTGCAGCTTTCTATCCTCAGGAACGAGGAAGATGCCCTTTTCTATGGCGTCTCTTGTGGAGCGGAAGTGAACCTTTGCACCGTCTATCTCTATTTCGCCGCTTTCAAGCTGATCTGCGCCAAATATGAGACGTACCAGCTCGCTTCTGCCAGCGCCAACAAGACCGGCAATGCCCAGCACCTCGCCCTTGCGAAGCTCAAACGAAGCGTTTTTGACACGCTTGCCGCGGTTCAGGTTTTTGGCTCTGAGTATCACTTCACCGGGAGTGTTCGTCTTTTTCGGGAAGCGGTCCTCTATCTCGCGGCCAACCATGAGCTGCACCAAAAGATCCTCCGTAACGCCCTCAACATCACGCGAGCCCATATCCTGACCGTCGCGTATAACCTGCACGCGGTCGCAGAAGCGGAATATCTCCTCCAATTTGTGGGAGATGAAAACAAGGCCAACGCCCTTTTCCTTCAGGGTCTCCATGATAACAAACAGCTTTTCCGTCTCCTCCGCCGTGAGCGAGGAAGTAGGTTCGTCCAAAAGTATAACCTTTGCGTCAAATGATATAGCTTTGGCAATCTCTACCATCTGTTGCGATGCTATGGGAATGTCCTTTAGAAGATCGTCCGGGTTGAGCTCAAAACCGAAGCGGTCTATAAGCTCTTTGGAAATACGTTTCAGCTTTCGGTAATCAACGGCTCCTATCTTGGTTTTTGGCAGGCGTCCAACAAATATGTTTTCCGCGACCGTCAAATTGGGGAGCAATTTAAGCTCTTGATGCACAATGGTGATTCCCTTCTTTTGCGCATCCAGCGGTCCGTGCAAAACGATCTCCTCGCCTTCCAATTTGAGTGTGCCCCTTGTGGGCTGATAGATACCGCTCAAAACGTTTAGCAATGTAGATTTGCCCGCGCCATTTTCGCCGAGCAGACCTAGTACGCTTCCGGCCTGGACGCTGATGCTCACATCTTGCAATGCGATAACACCAGGGAATTCCTTGGTAATGTTATCAGCGTGTAATAATTCTACCATCTGCTTCTCCTCTCTATATCAAATTTGCATATTTTAAATTATATACATAATGCGTTGTAATTTCCACAATTATATATAATTAGGCAGCATAACTTTAAACAAATTATATTTTGGGCTTTGTATTTACCGGTTGTCCAGCAGAATAAATTCTATATCAGCCGCCATACAGAATGTTTTCAGCGCTTCCACATAATCTCCGTAGGTACCGTGGATGTGGTTGCAGTTCATTTCATCTATGAAGCGGTCTATCGTGCAATTCATCTTAACATAGGCGTGCGGCCAGTTATCCTGACACTGGCAGGCGTAACGTTCGTCCTCCTCCGCGCCAAAGGTTATGAATTCGCCCGTCATGGCAACCATTTTGTAGCGGTTTGTGTCACCGGAGCGGGTGAGGCGCGCCAGCGTTACGGCGCCGGGCTTTGCTATATGGTATACGGACGGCCCGCCCGCCGTGTAGTAATCTCCCTCGGGACGAAATTCCACGTTGGCAAGATTCACGGCCGGGTCTTCGCTCTGTCCGGCAAAATATGTGGCGTGAGAGCCGGAATTGCACAGATCCCAGAAATCCAGATCCTTATAGTAGTTGCGGATGTCCGCAAATAGCGCCGGCTTGCCTGAAATGAGGTTGAACACCTTCATGGTGAGTGCGGCGTCCATATCGGCCTCGGTAGCGCAGGCTATCGGGTCGTGCGGCGTGCCGTCCGGGCCGTAATAGTCGTTCAGAAAAGCTTCGGCTATATCGGAGGTGGTATAGTGCTCCGTAAGCTCGCGCTGACCCTTTATGCCGCAGAAATCATAACCGAATTCCTCTATGAGATCCATCATGCCATAATAAAGCGCGATGGCCTTTTTTGCTGATTCCCTAGTGAGCGAGAAGGAGCTGCCCTCCTTGGGCTCCAGCCACTTGAAGCCTTTGGTGGTATTCTCAAGATAGGCGAGCGCCTTTTCTATGACCTCGGGCTTTTTGTCCAGTATTATTTCGGCACGGCGAACCAGCTCCATTTGATCCACACTGTCAACATCTATGCCGAATTTCTTCATCCATAGCGCCGGATCGGCTACCGTGGTATCTATCGCTATGGAGCGCCCGCCCACGCCGCAGAAGGTCATACCCTTCAAGCGGTTGAACGCGGAAACGCCCAGTATGTACGCCTTTAATTTTTTGAGTATCTGAGGATCTTCAATATCGCCATACAGCTTAAAGAAGGGGCAGCCCACCTGATCCAGCGAGCCAGCGCCGGCCAGCATACCAACCACGCCCGGTTTTTCCTCGAAATAGTTTGCGAACATTATGAGCGGTTTGGGGCAAAACTGTGCCGCCATACGGCCAAATGCCGGCCACGCCCATACGGAATAATTGAAAATAACGCAATCCACGTCCTTGGCGCGCATCATTTTGCCGTATTTCACGCCCAGCAAATTGCTGTCTATAACCTCTTCGGAAGCGGTCACTTCAAAGCCTTCCTTTTCAAGAACAGTCTGCACCTTTTTTTGGAAACGATCGTTGATGGGGTCAAGGTCACTTTTCAAAAAGTCCCTGCCGTCGCCTATCGTCAGCAATCCTACTTTGATTTTCTCTGCCATTTCATACCTCCGGCTTATAATTCATCATACAATACGCTAGCAGCATAGGGCTGCAACGCCTTTTGTAAACTATATTATCAAGTATGGAACAGTATTGGTATCAAACCATACTGTGGAAACAAACATTTTTTTGTAAACCGACCTAATCGCAGGGCAATATCCACGCAATTTGTACGATTAGGGTAACGTTACCTTAATTAATATTTCAACATCGAGTTTGACTACGTATTTTACTTTAATTCAGATACATTGCTCCTACCGCTTGGTGTGGAGTATTTCTCAGTCTAGAGTAAGGCGGCAATACGTTTACCGGCCGCCCGTCTTGCGCAAAACACATACTATTTATATTGCTGCGCACCTACTTTGATATGGTGGTATGCACATCACATACTACTTATTGGTTTATAATATACCTGCGCAAAGATTATGTCAAGAACTCTTGCAGGTTGAAAAAAATTTGATTATTTTCTAACATTTCGAGAGTAAATGGCGAAATAAAATCCATGGAACGAATATATTCTCAACATTATGGCTTTTTTATGGGGCACTAAAGAAGCACGGCGTTGCTAAAGTATTGAAAATAAAGGACACATTTTTTCTCCGAGGGGCTTTACAAAGAAAGCGATTCATTATATAACAATTATATATCCCAAGATACGGCAGTTGCAGTATAATGTATTTTGAAAGTATTATCCGATGCGCACTAAAACGCTTTAACAGGCTAAAGAGCGCAGTATGCAAACGCACGCCGAGAGCGCGGAGCCCAAAGCGGCTTTTCGTTTTCACCACAGAGAAAGGAATGATATAAAATTATGTCAAACACACAGAAGATCAGTGAAACGTTCGAAAAAAACGATGGGGTTTTTAAACTGATCCCCATCTTTGTTCCCCGGAGGTTCTCCAAGCCGGGCCGCCGCCTGCGCCTTCATCCGGACGATTATTTCGCCTTCGGCACAAAGCGCGGCGCAATAAAGGAGCGCTGGTTCGCAAGCGTGATAAACTGTATGAACGGGCCGGAGACGCTGCCCGACGAGGGTCTGAGCTATGTTTCCTGCTCGGACGATCCTGCCGATAAATTTACGCTGCGCGAGGCCGTTGAGCTTATGGGCGGCGAGCTAATAGGCGACGAGCTTATGGAAAAATACGGCACATGGCCAATGTATTCCAAATTTTTCGATTACGCGGAGCCGCTCTTCCACCACGTACATCTTATGTTTGAGGATGCCAAGCGCGTTGGCCGACTGGGCAAGCCCGAGGCATACTACTATCCTCCGCAATACAACAACTACGCCGGAACCTTCCCGCACACATACTTCGGCTTTTCGCCCGAGGTCACAAAGGAGGAGGTGCTGGAGCGCCTCATGCAGACGAAGGAAACGGATACCCGCATAACGGAGCTTTCCCGCGCCTTCCGCATACAGCTGGGTACGGGATGGTACACACCGGCGGGCGTTATACACGCGCCAGGCTCTTACCTCACATACGAGCCGCAGTGGAATTCGGACGTGAACAGCGTATACGAAAACGTTACATCGGGAGAGATAAACCCCTACGATATGCTGGTGGAAAACTGCCCGGAGGACAAGCAGGAGGATATGGAATATGTTCTGAGCCTGCTTGACTGGGACAAGAACGTCGATCCCAACTACCGCAAAACATATTTCCGTCCGCCGATCACTGTTTACGACAACGATAAGGCAACGCTAAAATGGGTAACTTACGGCAACGAATACATCGCCGCTTCCGAGCTTACGGTCAAGCCCGGACAAACCGTTACAATAAGCGACGATTACGCCTACGGCTGCATACTCACGCAGGGCTACGGCAAGTTCGGCGGCTACAGCTGCGCTACGCCCACACTGCTGCGCTTCGGCCAGCTTTCCGAGGACGAATTTTATGTGAGCGCGCCCGCCGCCAAGAAGGGTGTGGAAATAACCAATCTGTCCAATTACGAAAATCTGGTTATACTCCGCCACTTCCCGGCCAATGCGCAAACACCGGAGAAATAATAGAGTACAATATATATTAGGAGGTTTTTGATGAGTATTTACACAGAAGCTATGGAACAGGGCAGGGGTGTGCTTCGTTTGGCGCCCACCTGGGTGCCCCGCTCCTTTTGCAGACCGGGACGCAGGCTGAAACTGCATCCGGATGATTATTATGCGCTGGGGCTGGAGCGCGGCGCGATAGACGAGCGCTGGTTCGCTTCCACCACACCTGCGGATAACGGCCCCTTGACCGCGCCCGACGAGGGCTATAGCTACGTGGTGGTGAACGGTGAGAAAAAGTTTCTTTTAAAAGATATGGTGGAGGAGCTAAAGGGCGGCCTCATAGGCGAGGCACTCTATGCAAAGTATGGCGAGTGGCCAATGTATTCCAAGTTTTTCGATAATCTTGGCCCGCTGCCGCACCACATACACCACAGCAACGATTACGCCGCCAAGGTGGGCAAGAAGGGCAAGCCCGAGATGTATTTCTTCCCCTCTCAAATGAACAACTATGGCGGAGAGTTTCCCTTTACGTTCTTCGGGTTCAACCCGGGCGTTACAAAGGCGCAGGTGAAAGAGGCGCTGCAAAACTTCGCCAAGGGCGACAACAAGATACTCACGCTGTCCCGCTCATACAAGCTGGACGTGGATACCGGCTGGGACGTTCCTCCCGGAGTTATGCACGCGCCGGGCAGTCTGTGCACATACGAGCCGCAGTTTGCCTCCGACGTTTTTGCGATGTATCAGTCCGTGCTGTATTATGACCACGCAGTGCCCGAAGAGCTACTGTGGAAGGATTGCCCGGAGGATAAGAAGGGCGATTTCGATTACCTTGTGGAGGTTATGGATTGGGATACGAACCTTGATCCCGATTTCTACAAGAACCGTTTTATGGCTCCCAAGCCCGCCGGAGACGTTGCCGCCATGCAGGCCGCCGGATACATGGACGAATGGATCTGCTACAAATCGGACGTGGCTTGCGCCAAACGGCTCACCGTTATGCCGGGCGCGGAGGTGTGCATAAAGGACGCTGCCGCCTATGGTATGATATTGCTGCAGGGTCACGGTACGATGGGTGTGTGGGAGATAGAGACACCCGCGCAGATACGCTACGGGCAACTCACAAACGACGAATTTTTCGTTTCCGAAGCGGCGGCGAAGGAGGGCGTGGTAATAAAGAACCCGTCCCAAAACGATCCCATAGTTATGCTGAAGCATTTTGGCGAAAATCCCGATCTAGCTATAGATTGACATAACGCGGAAAATAGGCTCTATGTCAAATGTTGGGGTAGAGCAGTAAACTAAAGCAAGAATAG
>CAYXFB010000061.1:0-16596 GCA_964464145.1 uncultured Christensenella sp. | reverse complement strand
TGGGTTGGTCGTTTTGGCGGTGTGCGTAATGGGTTTGTTTTGGGTTCGAGGTGTTCGAGGTTTGAGCGTGTTTGTTGTTTGAGTTTGTACGCTCCGGAACACGTGGGCATTTTCCGGACGCGCGTCGCTTTTTGAGATGATTTGGGGATAGAGCGCCGCTCACGCTCCGCGCGCGGTCATCTTTTGCTGTAAGTTTGGGGATAGTGGGGGTGCGCGCTGCGCTAAGGTCCGGAGAAATGCCCCCGCGTCCCTCCGCTGCTATGCGTACGTTAGCCGGATGTGGGGGTTAGGGGGTAGGGGGAGGATAGCGGTGGGGATTGGGGTTAGCTGTTCGTTGGTTTGTGGTTGTGTATTGTTGGTGGGGTACTTTTTTCTTTGATCGCCGCTATTCGTTTGGTTTGATGTTGGCCAGCGATGCCACTCGCTTCGCTTGTGGCGTGCTTTGCCTTGTTGTTTGTGCTTGGCTATTCGTTTGGTTGGTGGGTGGCTTTTCTTTTGGGTTGATGCTCAAACAATTGCTAACCACAAACCATCCTACCCCCATACTCTGAGCGGGTGGGGAAGATGGGTTTCGTAAGGAAACTTTAGCGCAGCAACTAAAACAATGGCTTACATCTAACCATACCAGCGGAGCTAGGGAGCGGCGCTTCTCTACATACAGCTCTACACAAACGAAGTTTACGCCGCGTTTTCCGTCGGAACCCGTCTTTCCCGCCCGCGTCCAACCCTATACCCGCGCAACCGCGCGGACATCGCCCGCCGCAGGCGCATATCCACATAAGTAAAGCCTTCATCGTTTAGAAAACGATAAAATAGAAGTATAAGCGCCCCCGCGCAGCGGGATTAGCAGTACAACGAAGGCGCATATCGTACAACTATAATCGTCTTTTCTTTTGGTTGATGCTCAAACAATAGCAAACCTCAGACCATCCTACCCCCATACTCTAAGCGGGTGGGGAAGATGGGTTCCGTAAGGAAACTTTAGCGCAGCAACTAAAACAATGGCTTACCACAAACCGTCCCAGCGGAGCTAGGGAGCGGCGCTGCTCTACATACAGCACAACACAAACGAAGTTTACGCCGCGTTTTCCGTCGGAACCCATCTTTCCCGCCCGCGTCCAACCCTATACCCGCGCCTCCGCGCGGAATTCGCCCGCCGCAGGCGCATATCCACATACGTAAAGGTTTCATCGTTTGGAAAACGATAAAACAGGAGATATAAGCACCCCCGCGCAGCGGGATCAGCGGTACAACGAAGGTGCATATCGTACAAAGTAAAAATTTCATCGTTTAGAAAAACGATAAAATAGAAGCGCCTGCATCCCCACGCAAAGCAAATTACAGAATACCAAAAGCGAATATATTAAAACATTGAGGTTTGATTTGCATCTTTGTCAAAGAGGCAAAAAGGGTAGATTCACCTCACCCATTGAGCCTCTTCCCCACCGCCCCACCGGGATGTATAATAGCAAACTGCTCGTTCCTATAGCCGGTTTCCTCCAGCACAGCAGCTTGCAGCGCATGAAAAACCGCCGCCGTTGCCGTGAAGCTGGCCGTGCCCTGAGAGTTGTACTTGTCGCACTCGGCGGGAACGCTCATGGGCAGCACTATATCGGAGCTTAGCGCCAGCGGCGAGGCTGTGTTTTCCGTTACGCCTATCACCGTTACGCCCTTTTTACCGCATATCTCCAATATCGGTGTGAGCTCGTCCGTCTTCCCGCCGCGCGACGCCCACACTAGCACGTCGCCGCGCTGCATGAACCCCATCGCGCCGTGTATGGCTTCCGCCGGTGAAATGAACCGCGCCGGACGCTCTATACAGCAAAGCAAATGCGCGAAATGCGCGCAGCATATCCCCGAATGTCCACAACCCGTCGTTCCTATCCGCTCCGCCTTGGAAAGCGCGTCAACAGCACGCTCAAACGCTGCCTCGTCCATAATATCCCTTGTGGCCTGCACCGCGTTTTGCTCTATATCAAACGGTTTTTTCCAGTCCTTTTTTATCATTATCAGCATAACCCCCACAATTTTTTCGCAGTCAGTATCTTGCTGCCTACATATTGTAGGATACACAAAAACATCGCGCGGTACAAGCGCGTTTGAAAAAATTCAATTCGCACCGTGCATAAACCCACCTTCATACTTGAGGTATAACTGCTCACTTCCCCTGACCCAGCTTATTTATATTTACTCGAATTTCCTCGTAAAAATATCGCTGTGCTCCAGCAATTGCTCCACCGTGTCAATGCCCATCCGTTTCAGCAGCTCCATAACGTAGTGGTTTTCAAGCGGCGTGGCAAAGGCGGCTTGATCGCCGTATATATCCACCAGCTCGCTCGCCCTATGCCTGTCTATAACGGCCTTGGGTCCTCCCACGCAACCGCCCACACAGCCCATCCCCTCAAAAAAGTTGGCGGTGGCTCTTCCGTTTTTGAGCTCCTCCATCATGGCGCGGCAGGCTGGCACGCCGTCCGCATACTGGGTGCGCACGGCGATCGCGCGCTCCGGGTTCAATTGCTCCACCGTTCTTTTCACCGCCTCGCTAACGCCACCCGTCCTGGCATAAATGCGTCCCGCGCGTGAAGAATGATCCTTCTCGGCCTCGGGCAGTTTGGCGGGGTCAATGCCCGCGGCTTCAAAAATATCCTTTACCTCCCTGAAGGTGAGCACATGATTGATCGCGCCCTGAAGATCGGGCTCGCGCGCCTCGCTCTTCTTGGCCACGCACGGGCCGACGAACACCGTAACGGCTTGCGGGTGCAGCTTCTTGATGACCCGCCCGCAGGCTATCATGGGCGAAACGGCTCCAGGCACGTGCGGCATAAGCTCGTTATATATCTTTTTTATCATGGCGATCCACATGGGGCAGCAGCAACTGGTCAGCTGATAATCTTTTTCATTCTGTATGTTTTTGTCGAACTCCAGCGCCTCTTTCAGCGTCAGTAAATCGGCGAACAGCGCCACCTCCACCATGCCCGTGAATCCCAGCGCTTTGAAGGCGCTGCGCAGCTTGCCGGGCGTCACATTTTCGTCAAACTGACCCAAAAACGCGGGCGCGATGAGCGCATACGAAACCCTGCCCGGGTTTCTCGCCGCCTGCATTGCGGGTAAAATGTCCCTGCTGGCGGTCAGCTTGCCGCTTTTGCAAGCAGTAACGCATTCCTCACAGCCCACGCAGCGCTCTATATCTATATGCATCCTGCCGTCCTCGCCCTGCACTATGGCGTCAAAAATGCAGCTTTTGCGGCAGGCTCTGTCATATTCGCAGTGGCCGCACTCCTCCGTTTGCAGCACGGGCGGATATTTTTCCGGGTGCAGCAGACAATCCAAATGATGCGCGTCGTGCTCGGGTAGCGCTTCGTCCGATCCCGTAGCGGCGCGGCTTACCACAGCTTTATATAGTTCCTCAAAAGTCATGCTCATATCTTCCCCCCATGCCTTTACTTAATATACTCAATACAAAATATATAAACCGCACCGCGATCACAAAACAACGGGCATTTTAACCCCGTGCAATATTTTGAAATAGAAAAACGGCGGACCCGGCAACGCCCGACCGCCGTTCATATTTTTTGCCATTATACCGGCTTCGCAAATTCCACAGCCGTGCGTCCGGCCAAAAAGCTTTGCAGTTCGCCCAAGATTTCTTCCTTATTTGTATTGCCCAGCGTGATTATTCGCCCGCCCGTGCGCACTATCTGCTCCACCAGCAGGCCGCGCGTGCGCTGGTAGGCCGTGCCCGTATCCATAGCGTCGCTCTGCGCTTTGCTGTTTTTTAGCTGCTTGAAAACGCCTATGCACGGCCGCTCCGCCAAAAGCAAATGCAGCTGCCGCGCAAAGGAGGGGCACTGCAGTTCCATACCGCCCACCTCGTCCAGCAAAAACATGGGCGCAAAGCGCCGCTCGCGCATGAGTAGGCGCGCCGCCCAGCCCTCGAACACCTCGGGTATGAAGACCCATCCGGCGCCCTCTCTGCGCATGAACATGCGCTCTTCCTCGCTCGTGCGTTTTTTGGCGGGCAAAAACGATTCGCGCACAGATTCCAGCGAAAAAGAATTGCAGCGCCCCTCCCGATGGTAGCCCCGCTTCACCGTAAAGCCGCCCAGCTCCTTTTTCACGTCGCGCACGGCCTCCTCAATGAGGGTGGATTTGCCCACATATATATCGCCCTGCAAAAAAATGTGCCTGTAGGCATAGCTTTTTTCGCGTATGGCCGACATCCTCGCGTAGTCCTCCATGGTGTCCATATCGTCCAGCACGGCGGGCTCGTTTAGCTCCAGCAGCCGCGCGCGCTTTTCGTAGAGCGAAAGCGCACCCTTTAGGCCGTCCGTACCGTCGTGCGAAAGTATGTCGGGTATGCACTGCGCGCCTATGAGCGGCGGATGCCCCTTTTTTCCGCATAACGCGGGATACACTATGGGCGCGTCGCACCGCGCGAACTCTTCGGCCAGGCGCCTCATTATATCTGCCGTCACCAGCGTATAGTCAACGGGCAGTAGAAAAAACGCGTCCGCGCCGCTTTGCGCAACCCGCCTAACGCCCGCCTGTACTGAGGTGAACATGCCCCGCAGATAGGTTTCATTGTGACATAGCTCCACGGGCAGCCCCTTTAGCTGCTCTGCTATGGCCTGCGCCTCGTGGCCGGTAACCACCACTACCCTGCCCAGCTTTGCCGCGTTTCGTACGACCTGCCTTATGGCCGCCTCCCCACCCGCAAAGGGCAGCAAAGCCTTGAGCCTGCCCATGCGCGAGGAAAGCCCGGCCGCCAATATAATAGTAACAAAATTCATGTCCCGCGCTTTCTCCACGCTCTCGCCTCCCCGGTCAAAAAAGCAAGGGACGGCGGCATACCGCCGCCGCCCCCGTCGTGTCATTTCCCGCGCGTCGCTCAAAAGCCCAGCGAGCGGCGCACCATAACCTTTGCCATGTCTATCTTATATTCGTTGCGCTCCAGCGCCAGCGAGCCCTTGAGAGCAAGCTCTGCGGCCTGCGTCGCCACCGCTTCGTCCAGCTTTTTGCCTATGAGGTAACTCTCCGCTTCCTCCCGCTTGAGCGGTATGGGAGCCACCGCGCCCAGTACTATGCTGGCATCCTTGACCACGCCGTCCTCCACCGCATACACGCTGGCCACGGCCAGGACGGCAAAATCTATAGATTTGCGCACGCGGTATTTATCGTAGCGCGCCACGGCGTTTTTGGGCAGATTGGGCACAACTATCTCCGTAACAAATTCGCCCATTCCAAGCACATGCTTCTTTATATCCGTATGAGCCGCGAAGAATTCCGCCGAGCTCAGCGTGCGCTGGTTCGTTACTATCCTGGCATCCATAGCGTACAGCATATTCGCCATATCGCTTGGGTTCACGGCCAAGCAGCCGCAGTTGAAGCAGCGCCTTATCTCCTCGCTTATCTCCTCGCCGGACAGGCTGCCCACGTCCTCCTTCAGCATATCGCGCTGATCCTTGGGAAGCAGCTCCGGGTTTTTGCGCTCGCGGCAATCGTGGCACTGATCCGCGAAATGCAGCAGCGCTTCGGGCTTGCGCGCCTTGGTTATCTGCTCTACGGGCAGCGCGCCTCCGCCCAGATATTTGTTTATGCCTATGGCGGTCTTGCGTCCCGCGTCTATGGCCTTTATTAC
This sequence comes from uncultured Christensenella sp., assembly GCA_964464145.1. Taxonomy (GTDB): domain Bacteria; phylum Bacillota; class Clostridia; order Christensenellales; family Christensenellaceae; genus UBA5399. The sequence continues at coordinate 10,958 of CAYXFB010000061.1, read as the reverse complement.
GGTTGCCGGGCCGGTGGTAACGTCGCCCGCGGCGAATATGCCCTCCACGCTGGTGCGGTAATCAGAAGCCGCCTTTATGCGCCCGCGCTCCACCTCCACAGTGTACTGGCCTTCAAGGAACTCAAGGTCGGCCTTTTGGCCTATGGCCATAATTATGATGTCCGAATCGAGATCCATGGTGTTGTCATCCTCATATACCGGGTTGAAGCGACCCGTATCGTCCAGCACGCGCGGGCAGTGGCGGAAGGTCATACCGCTCACCCTGCCGTCCTTGTGCAGCACGGTTTTGGGTCCCCAGCCGTTGAGTATTTCAATGTCCTCCTCCAGCGCGCGGTCTATCTCCTCTTGGTTGGCAGGCATGGAATCCCGCTGCTCTAGGCAAACCATTGTCACCTTGGGGCAGCCGAGGCGCTTGGCCGTTATGGCAACGTCCATAGCCACGTTTCCTCCGCCCACAACTATCATGTTCTGACCCGGACGCTCCATTATATAGTTGTTTACGTCTATCAAAAATTCCAGTCCAAAGCGCGTAAGCTCCTCGCCCGCAAGACCTATGAGCGGTCGCTGCCATGTGCCCGTGTCCAGCATAACGCTGTCACTGCTCTTGGCCAGCTCGTCTATAGTGATGTCCTTGCCCACGTTGGTTTCGGTTTTTATCACTATGCCCATATCCGTGAGCGAATTCAAGAATTTTTGCACTATCTCCTTGGGCAGGCGGTAGGGCGGTATTGCGTAGCTCAGGCAGCCGCCCGCCTCCTTCTGCTTTTCGTAAAGCGTTACGGCGTAGCCCGCCTGACGCAGATAGTATGCAGCCGCCAGACCGGCAGGGCCGGAACCCACTATGGAGACGGATTTGCCGTTTTCGCTCTTTGGCGCCACCATATATTCGCTCGCGTGCTCCAGTATATAGTCGCCCACATGACGCTCCACAGAGCCCACGTTCAACGCTTCGTCATACTCTTCGCGCACGCATTTTTCCATGCAGAAGTGTGCGCACACGCGGCTTGTTATGGCGGGCATGGGGTTCACCTCAAGAATGATCCTCGCCGCGCCGTCTATATCGCCCGCGCGCATCTTAGCCATGTATGCGGGTATGTCCGTGCTGCCCGGGCACTCGTTCGTGCAGGCGGAGGGTGTCACCTTGGCCGCGCCGAATATGGAATGGTAGCGGTTTTCGCCCATCATTGCACTGCAAAGAAAACCCTCCTTGCGTGCGCAGTTTATTTTTCCGCCCAGCACATCGGGATAGCGGTAATACCAGCAGCGTATATCCTGACAAATGTTTCCGCCCACCGTGGCCGTGGTGCGCAGGTTGGGCGTGGCCACGCTGTAGGCCGCGTCCGCAAGAGCAGCCCAGCCCTGCGCCACCTCGGGCGATTCGGCTATATCGGTAAGCGTGGTGAGCGCGCCTATGTGTAGGCCGTCCGCCTTTTTCTCTATGCCCTTCATACCCGGCACGCCCTTTAAATTTATGAGCGTTGTGGGCGGCGTGGGCAATATATCTTCCTTCAAAGCTCCCAGTATATCCGTGCCTCCGCCCACGTACGCGGTGCGCGGCTCCTCGCCGAGTCTCTGTGCTTGCTGCATAGTCTCGGGCATTTCATATGTAAATTTCCTCATATCATTTGCCCTCCTTTTCCTTTAGTGCCGCCAGTATCTTGGCGGGAGTGAACGGCACGCTCTTTAGCTTTATGCCGCAGGCGTTGTACATAGCCATAGTTATGGCCTGCGGGCCGGGTGCCAGCAGCGGCTCGCCCACACCGAAAGCGCCGAAGGGATAGGCGCTGTCCACACCCTTGTTTGACTCCAGCACTATATGGTCGTGAACCGGAGCGTCGTTGAAGGTGCGCACCTTGTAGTCTATGTTGCTGGGGTTCAGCACGCGGAAATCGTTCGGGTCCCATATGGTCTCCTCCATGCAGGCTATGTCTATGCCCGCAAAGAAGGATTGCACCTGATTCCGCAGCGGCAGCGGGTTAACTATTACGCCCGCGTCAGAGCCGCCGAAATGCTCTATTATTTTGAAGGTGCCCATCTCCTTGTCCACCTCTATCTCCACGAATTGCAGATGGAATATGGTGCTGTTGTGCACGCCCTCAAAGTGACCCATGCCCGTTATGCCGTCCACCTTTCCAAGTATCGCCGGAGCAAGGGGTATCAGCTTATCAGGCTCTGTTTTTTTGTACAAACAGCCGTTTTTGAAGCCCAACTCCTCGGGCGAAACGCCCAGCTTGGGCGCGGCTATATCAAACAGCTTGCGCTTAACATCCTCGCAGGCCAGCTTCACCGCAATACCTCCGCAATATGTGGAGCGAGAGCCCGTAGAGCCAAAATCAGGAGGCGTTATGCCCGTGTCTGCGGGAGAAAGGCGAATGCTCTCAAGCGGCACATCCAGCTCCTCCGCCGCCACTTTTTGCTGTATCTCGCGTGTTCCCGCGCCAAAGTCCGACATTACGGTGGCAACATATACCGCGCCGAGGCCGGTTATGGTAACGTTGGCGTTGGAGGGTTTTCCGCCCGTGTCAGAGTGGCCCGCCGCACCCACGCCCAAACCGCGCACAAAGCGGCCGTCAGGAGAAGTCCATGTGGGTACGCCCCAGCCCTTAAAACGTTCCTTCCAGCCAAAGGCCTCCGAGGTCTTGCGCACCAGATTTGCCCAGTCAACAGTCATGTTTTCCACATAAAAGTGCGGCGGCGCCATTGCGTTGTAGAATGTATCGCCCTTCTTCATGGCATTTTTCTCAAAATAGTCCACGGGGTCTAGGTTCAGCTTTTCGCAGGCTTCAAATATGGCCTGAGTCAAAAGATATGCTGATTCCAGATAACCGTAGCCACGGAACGAACCTGACGGTACGTGGTTTGTTACCACAACATCAGCGTCATACTTTTTATTTTCCGTTTTGCACATCATGGCCAGCGAGTTTGTGCCCACCTGCAGCATGAACTCCTGCGTGGAGGCGCAGGCGCCCGCGTCCGCAAGCTGGCTCATCTCCACCGCCGTAGCCAAGCCATCCTTGCTTACGCCCAGCTTAACGTGTGATTTTGTGGTCATGCGCGTCTGGTGCGCGCCGAAATGCTCTTCCTTTGTGTAGGTATAAAGCACCGGGCAGCGCGCCGCCTTGGCCATAAGCGCGGTAAAAAGGAGGCAGTGTACGTTTCCGCTGTACAGCTTAGAACCAAAGGAGCCTCCCACCGCGGGCGCCACAACGCGCACCTGCTCATAGGGTATATCAAGCGCGGCCGCCACGTTTTGCGCGCAATAAGCGGGCGCGGCAGCCGAAGCGATAAAGTTTACCGTATCGTTTTCCCAGTAGGCTATTATTGTGGGGGTCTCAAGCGGCAGCGGATTCTGCCCGCTCGCCATTTCCGCGTCCATCTCCACAATCACATCAGCCTTTTTAAAACCGTCCTCAAGGTCGCCCTGCTCAAAGTTTAGGTTGCACTTGTGCGGCGCTATGTTTTTGGGAAACTCAGGATATAGTTGGGAAGCGCCATCCGCCAGTGCGCTGTCTATAGAAAACACAGGCTCTAAAAGCTCGTATTCCACCTTTATGAGCTTGGTGGCCTCCTCCGCTATGCTGTCCGTCTCCGCAACCACCAGCGCCACGGCATCGCCTATATAGCGCACATACTCGTCCATTATGTGGTGATGCTTGGGGGGCGTGAAGCCGTTCGTAACATATATGTTGCGCGGCACCTCCTTGTGCGTCACGATTGCCGTAACGCCTTGGAGCGCCTTTGCGGCCTCCGCGTCTATGCTTACTATTTTGGCATAGGGGTGCGGGCTGCGCAGTATTCGCCCGTGCTGCATACCGGGCAGCTTATGATCTGCCGTATACATGGCCTTGCCGGTAAGGATGGATTCGCCCAGAATTCGTTTGCTTTCTACGCCTATATGACGAAATTCCTGTTTCATTGCGCCTCACCTCTCTTGTTTACATATTCCATAACGGATTCCACCGCCGTATAATGCGTTCCGCAGCGGCAGTAGTTTCCCGCCAGCGCCTCTCGCACCTGCTCCTCCGTGGGTTTTTCCACCCTTTTAAGCAGCGCCTCCGCGCTCATTATAACGCCGGGTATGCAAAAACCGCACTGGTAGCCGCAGTTATCCAAAAAGGCCTGCTGCAAGCCGGAAAGCTCGCCCGTTGCCCTGTCTGCAAGCCCCTCTATTGTGGTGATCTCCGCGCCGTCGCAGTCCATTGTGAGCGTCATGCAGGATGTTATTGCTTTGCCGTTCATTATTACCGTGCAGCAGCCGCAGGCGCCCTGATCGCAGCCTATCTTTGCTCCTGTAAGCTCCAAACGGTCGCGAAGTGTGTGTACAAGCGTTTCGCTTTCGGGCATGTCGCTTCGTCCGTCGCCTACTGTCAAATCATAATCTGTGCCGTTAACTTTTATTGTTATACATTTTTTTGTTATTTGCTTCAACTCTCTAACCTCCTCCTTTATCAGAAAATCAGAACACCATCATCAAAGAAAAACTTCTCTTTCTTTTACGTGCCCCACCTTGCGAGGCGGGCGCCCTGCGCCTTTACGGCGCAGAACACTTTTTTCAGGTCGTCTTTAGACCGAACCTCGCATAAATACTTATTTTGCCGGATTTTCCAGCAGATTTCTTTTGTCTTTTTTCGCAAAGGATACTATTACGAACGCACCGATCATCAAACCGGTGAACAGATACCATACGCCGGAGAACTGACCCGTGGAATCCACTATACCGCCGCATACTATGGGCATGAACACATTCGATATCTGGAATATCAGATTTTGAATGGAGGTTGTGGTGGCGGCATATTTATCACCCGCGTAGGATATTGCCAGCGTGGTGATGTGCGTGGAGGACAGGTATGAAACGTAGCCGAATATTATGCCCACTATCATAAGACCCATAAACGTGGTCTGCATGCCGAACACGAAGGCGAACACCGCCATAAGCAGGTATCCCACCTGAATTATGAGCTTCTTGCTGAGCTTGAAATAATCTCCTATGAAACCGGAAGAGATAGAGCCTATTATGGCGGCAACGGAATAGGCCGTCATAACGTAGCCCGCCTGTATCTGGTCGTAGCCAAGACCCTGCTGCATGAATGTGTTGCCCCAGGTGGATGTTCCCGGCGGAACCCACATGAACAGAAATCCTGCCGCAGACAATATGAGTATCTGCGGATTGGTAAAGTATGCCTTCAGGCCGTCCAGCAGGCTAGTCTTCTTGGGAGCTTCCACGGCGCCCTCAGCTACAGGTGCCTTCTTTGCCTCACGTATTATTATGAGAACCAGTATAGCCGCCACAAAGGAAATGATACCGGCAACTATAAATGTATTTCTCCAGCCCATTGTCGCGTTCAGCGGAGGGCCTATGAGATTTGCCATCAGCGTACCTATCGGCGGACCCGCCATGAGGAAACCAAAGGCCATAGCGCGCGCTTTCGGCTCAAAATAGTTTGAGAGCAGCCTTGAGCAGCAAGCCATTACAAAACCGCCTATAAGACCGGACATAAGACGCAGCGCGTAGCCGGACTCATAGCTGTTTACAAAATACATGCTGAGAGTGAGCACTCCGCCAATAACCACCGCCAAAAACAGTATTATTTTAACGCGGAATTTGTCTGCCAGTATGCCCGCCGGTATTTGGGTGATGAGATATCCCAAATAAAATGCAGACATATACCCGCCGGCCAGCGCCATGTTCATCCCTATCTCCTGAGCTGCGGATACCATTAGCGGCGCCCATACAAAGCGATTGAAGAATGTTAGCGTGAAGCACAACACCAGCACCGTCAGCACCACCCAACGGTTCACTCCTTTTTTCTGTTTGATTTCTTCTGCCATAGATACTACCTCCATAATTTATAGTGGTTTTATTGTCATGGCGTTGCGCTTTACCCGCCGCCGCCAAAACTTGCATTTTTCGACCCGTCCCCTTCTCGCCTATTCCTCTGAAAGCGCTGTTCCACCCGGAACGGGCAGCTTCTTTTTGGCAAACAGCACCACCAGCACTATTACCGCATAAGCCACTATGAGTATATTGGATAGCGGCGGATTTTCTTGGAACAGCGCGTACATCTGTGCCCCGAAGAGCACCAGCGAAAGTATCACGAATATATACAGCACCGATCTTGGTATCTTGGAAAATTTGGACGCCTGCCATTCGTTTGGATATACCTTGTTCATGTTAAGCAATCCGCAAACGGGTATCATCCAAACCAAAATAGTGAGCCCCACCGCCATCTTGGAAACTATCAGCAAGTCTATTTGAAGCAGCACCAGCACCATGCCTATTGCATAAAACAGAGTTTGCAGCAGATACGGCGAATTGAAGCGGTTGCGTTTTGCCATCACTTTGGGTATCCAGCCATCTTCTATGCCCTTTATCATGGCGTTGGAATACCACATAAAGCTGGAATTCAGCGTGGTGGAGAGCGCCAGCAGCGCCCCGCCTATAACAAAGAATAAATACAGAAAATTTGTGCCGCCAAACACCTCTTTTGCGGCCACGCTCAGCGGCTGGTTTGCCACCAGCTCATAGGGCAGCACGCCGGATGACACCATGCCCACCAGCGCGTAAAGCGCAGTCACGCCCAGCGTCACGCCAATGATAACCCCGGGTATAACCTTTTTGGGGTTTCGTATGCCGCTGCCAAAATCTGAAAGTATGCCCGCGCCGCTTACCGCAAAAAACAGCATGGAAGCGGCGGAGAAAAGCCCCCAGAATCCATTTTTGAAAAAGTCTGCCCCGGAAAAATATTCCGCAAAGTTTACTTTGGGAAGCCCAAATACTATCATGCAAATAAATGCCGCCAGCAGCAAATAAACCATTATGCTCTGCACCTTGGCCACCGTTTGCGTTCCAAGCAGATTCAGTACATAAAAAAGCGTTAGTATTGCAACAGATATCAGCACCGGATTTGCCCCCGGTATGAGCTGTGTAAAATATTGCGCAAAGCCTATTGCCAGCACCGCAATGGTAAGCCTGCCCAGCAAAAACATGTAAATATAAAAGCCTCCCGCGCGCTTTCCCAGAAGCTCCTTTGTATATACGTAAGAGCCGCTCATTCTGGGCACGGTGGAGGACATTATTATCATTGGTATGTAGGCTATCAAAAACAGCGCCGCGCTAAGCAAAAATGCCAGCGGAACGCTTCTGCCCGTCATGCCTATGGCAAGCCCTGTCATTGTTATTATGCCGGAACCTATGGCAAAACCCGTTGCCATGTAGATGGTATCAAAAACACTCAGGCGCTTTGCATCCGCGCCACCGTCCTTGCCGTTAGATTTACTCATTCCCCATACCCCTCAATATGTTTGTGAAAATATTGTCATTGTCTGACGAACGAATCCGCAATTCTTGCTAAACCCGCTATTCTTTATACTCTACTTAAACTATTACCGAAATTGACGTGCACCCTGTATTTTTTATAGCTCCCAATAACACCAGCTATACGCAAACTATACAAAATGCACTTTGTATAGTTGTATATTATCACTGTCGGTCATTCCTGTCAATGGAAATGTTAAAAAAATATCAATGTTTTATTACCGATTCGTTTTGCCTTAAGACACATAGCACAAGTATAAAAGCCGGTATAAAAAAGCAGCAGCTTGTGTTATAATACTATAGTATTTTCAAGTAATAATATGTATTTTGTTAAGAGAGGTAATTTTTTTGCAAAAATATGACAAAGTCAGCCTAAAGGACGAAATATTGCGAGTATCCGAAGAGGGCTTCAGAGAAAACGGCTACGACAACACTACATTTCAAAAAATAGCGGACGAGCTGGGCATAACAAAAGGCGCCATAACATATCATTTCAAAAACAAGCATATGCTGGTGGCTTATTTCATACAGGAAATGTTCTCTTCGTTCCGTGAATTTATAATGCAATACTCAGGCGAGGTGCCAAACGCCTTCTGCAAGAATTGCATAGTATATATTTACGTGTACCGCTTGGTAATGAAAAACACCCGCAATCAGGAGCTATTTTACCACAAGGATCAAATGCACCAGTGGCAGACGGGCAAGGTGCAGACCATATACGGCATATACAGCGATATAGCCCAGCAGTTTGGCAAGAGCACCACCCACGAGGAGATCATGATGAAGGTCATAATGGATCTGGGGGCGCGCAAGCGCATGTATGAGGAATATATGGACAACCCCTTTATGCTGACCCTGGATAAATACTGCTATTACCACGTATATCTCATAGGCGCGCTGAGCCGCCTTTCTGATGAGGAAATAAAGGACGGCATAGAGACCGCCTTCAAATTTGCCAACGAGCACGAGCCGCCCAAACAGAGGCTTTTCGGCTGAGCTGTCTTAGCCTTCCCTGCGCTTCGTATAGTCCAATATCGCCTGTTTCAGCGCTATCTCCGCCATCATGGCGCAGTGTATATTCTCTTTATCAAGGCCGCCAAGCACAGCGGCGATATCGTCCTTTGTCAAAAGATAGGCTTCCAGTACGGCTTTGTCCTGCGCCAGCTCCGCCGCCACGGCCGCGCTGGCCTTCATGGGCGGGCAGGCCGTTTCCGTTATTGTGTAGCCTATCTCCGTTATTATCTCGCGTCTTGTTTTTATGGCCATCACAAGCTCGTCACCGCATTCGGGCTCGCGGCAGCTGCCGCATCCCTGCGCATCCTCGGGCAATCCCTTGCGCCGAGCGCTTTCGGCATATTCCAATATAAGCTCCCGGTTCATTCGCTTTCCTCCCCATCCTTCATATCGCCAAAAATTTGATCGAAAATTTGCTCCGTCGCGGCTCGGCTTTGCTGCACAAAGCTTTTGTAGCGCGCCATAAAATCCTCGCCCCTCTCGGTGAGCAGAGATTTTCCGCCGCCGCTGCCGCCCTGCCTTCGCGTTATAAGAGCGAAGCCCAGCGCGGATTCCATATTCGCAATGCGCTTCCATCCCTTGCTGTATGAAACGCCCATGTGCTCACAGGCGGCGCGTATGTTGCCCGTGTCCTGCACCAGCTGCATAAGCAGGCAGGCTTGCGCGTCAAAGCAGCACTTTTCGCGCGCCAGCGAAAACTCCGCAACCGCCCGCAGCTTGCTTATGCTGTGGCTTCCCGCCGCGCTCTCCGCGCCCGGTCTGCCCACGTACAGCGTTACCCCACGGTCGTCCACGCTCAGCTTTTTAAGGCGCGAGCCGTACTCCCGTATAAATCCCTTCATGCCCTCCTCGCCCTCGTAGGCCATCACCTCGGCAAAGATCGCCCGGCCAATGATCAGCGGGTGGCCCAGCTTGCCGCGAAACTCCGGCCCGGCCAGCGCCTCCTTTGTTCCCATAAGCGCACGCACGGTATCCGCGCTGAAAAGCGGTGTCATGGACTGCGTCATTATAAAAGCGTCGTATCGCGCGCCCATAAATTCTATGGCGTATTTCACGTTGTCTATCATCTGCGCGGCGCCGTTAGGGTTTTGCAAAAATATCACACCCAGACCGGAAAGCTCCTTTTCCACCTCGGCGCGGTTTTCGCCGCACACCACAATAACGTCCGCCACGCCCGCCTGACTAAAGAGCAGCGCAAGCCGCCTGAGCGCCGTTATACCTCCCGACTTTTTGAGCGGTTCAATTTTCATTGCGCCCGAGGTAGCCCCCGCCGCTATTATGAGCGCTGCCGTCATTTTTGTTCTCCCAATGCACGCTTGTATAAAAAAATCAACTGTGTTATATTCAATCCTGTCAATGATAACATCTGGCAAAACACAAATCAAGCAAACACGCGTAGCGCGTATTTTTTAGACGAGGAGCAGTGATATATGAAAAAACTGATGGATATAGTTCGGCGCGAGCTTAACGAGGGACGCGACATTGTGCTGGTGACGGTGGTGGCCAGCTCCGGCTCTACGCCGCGCGGCGCGGGTGCGCGCATGATAATAAACCGGTCGGGCAGGATATACGGCACAATAGGCGGCGGCGCGGTGGAATATGAGGCGGAGAAAATGTCCGCTGCGTTACTGAGTGAAAAACGTTCGCTGCTGCACGATTTTATTCTCACGCTCAATCAGGTGCAGGATCTGGGCATGGTGTGCGGCGGCGAGGTATCCGTATATTTTCAATATATGGACGCTAAAAACGAGGCGCTAAGGGCAAGGCTCGCCCAGGTTTTGGACTATATAAACAACGCGCGCCCCAGCTGGCTTTTGACCGCGTTAAAGGGCGACAGCTGGGAAATGAGCGTGGTGGAAAAGGACGTGCCCATCGGCAGCCTGCCCCCCGCGCTTTTCAAAAACGATCTGGCGCAGGTGGAGGTGGAGGGCGTGCGTTACTTCGCCGAGCCGCTGGCAAACGCCGGTTTCGTATACATATTCGGCGGCGGCCACGTGGCGCGCGAGCTGGTGCCCGTGCTGCACCACATAGATTTTCGCTGTATAGTGTTCGAGGATCGCGCGGAGTTTGCCACAAAAGAGCTTTTCCCGCAAGCCGAAAAGCTCATAATAGGCGATTTCAAAGCGATTTCGCCCGATATAAGCATAACGGAAAATGACTATGTAGTCGTGATGACGCGCGGCCACGCTTCCGATTACGATGTGGAGCGGCAGGTGCTTGCCACGGACGCCTGCTATATAGGCGTCATAGGCAGCCGCACGAAGATAAAGCACGTATCCGAAAAGCTGCTTGCGGACGGTTTCACCGAGGTTGATCTGCGGCGCATATATTCGCCTATTGGGTTGCCTATAGGTGGCGAGACTCCCGCCGAGATCGCTATCAGTATCGCGGCGGAGATGATACAGATACGTTCCGGGTTGGCGAAAATGCCTTGATTTATAGGCATTTTTGTCTAAAGATGTGATGTTAGCCTACACTTTTTCTATATTCGCCTTCGTTGTACCGCTAATCCCGCTTCGCGGGGGCGCTTATACCTCTATTTTATCGTTTTCTAAACGATGAAACCTTTTCGTTTGTGGATTTGCGCCTGCGGCGGGCGATTTCCGCGCGGTTGCGCGGGTATAGGGTT
>CAYXFB010000060.1:0-17010 GCA_964464145.1 uncultured Christensenella sp. | reverse complement strand
CTATTCTTGCTTTAGTTTACTGCTCTACCCCAACATTTGACATAGAGCCTATTTTATTTTTTGAGCGTCATCCGGGTGCGCGTATTTCTTTCTCGCAACATAGTGTGTATGCAGCAGTTCGTGCGCCTTGTGGCTGTTCGGCTCGCCCAGATAATCTTTGTACAGCTTTATTATATCCGGGTTCTGATGAGACTTGCGCAGAGTCATTTCCCTGTCCTCGTCATAGGTCGCCTTGGCGCGTATGAGCTTGGGATCCTGCACGTTGCGCAGCCTAGCAGAAACTATAGGCTGTCCGCCGCCCGTAACGCAGCCGCCGGGGCAACCCATTATCTCTATAAAGTGATATTCCTTCTCGCCGCTCTTTACCGAATCAAGCAGTTTTCTGGCATTGCCTAGGCCGCTCGCCACGGCCACCTTTACGGTGAGGTCGCCAATCTTCACTTCGGCTTCCTTTATGCCCATAACTCCGCGCACATCGTTGAAGTCTATCTCTTTCAGGTCCTGCCCGGTGAGCTCGTCCGCTACAGTTCTGAGAGCCGCTTCCATAACGCCGCCCGTTACGCCGAATATAGCCGCCGCGCCCGTGGAGGTGCCCAGCATATCGTCGAACTCTTCATCCGGCAGATTCACAAAGTCTATATTCGCTTCGCGTATCATCTGCGCCATTTCGCGCGTCGTAACAACGGCGTCCACATCGGGATAGCCGCTGGCATCCTGACCGTCGCGCGTTTTTTCGAACTTCTTCGCCGTGCACGGCATAACCGAAACGGTGAATATGTCCTTCGGGTCTATGCCCTCTTTTTCCGCGTAATATGTCTTTATTATCGCGCCCAGCATCTGATGGGGAGATTTGCAGGAGGAAAGATTGTCCAGCATATCAGGATAGTATGTCTCGCAATACTTTACCCAGCCGGGTGAGCAGGAGGTTATCATGGGCAGCGTACCGCCGTTCTTTATCCTGCCTATGAGCTCGAAGCCCTCTTCCATTATTGTTAGGTCGGCGCCGAAATCGGTATCGAAAACCTTGTTGAACTTGAGTTTTCTGAGCGCGGCCGCCAGCTTGCCCGTTACCCTGGTGCCCATGGGCATGCCAAATTCCTCGCCCAGCGCGAAGCGTACGGCGGGAGCGGGCTGAACCACAACGTATTTACGCGGGTCGTGCAGCGCTTCCCACACCTTCTCGGTCTCGCGCTTTTCTGTTAGCGCGCCCACCGGGCAGGCAGTTATGCACTGGCCGCAGTTTATGCAGTTCACGTCCACAAGCGAGCGCCCCCATACCGGCTCAACAATCGTTTTGAAGCCGCGGTTGGTTGCGCCTATAGCGCCTATGCCCTGTATGTTTTCGCACATGGATACGCAACGCTTGCACAGTATGCACTTGTTGGGGTCACGTACCACGCTGGGAGAAACGTTGTCCTTGGCCTTGGCCAGCTTCTCGCCCTCGTATTTTATTGTGGTTATACCAAAATCCTCTGCCAGCTTTTGCAGCTCGCAGGTGCGGTTCCTCACGCAGGTGAGGCACTCGCGGTCATGGTTTGAAAGCAGCAGATCCAGCGTTGCGCGCTTCGTTTTCATAACCTTTTCGGAATTTGTGAGTATTTCCATGCCGTCAGCGGCGGGCAGTACGCAGGCCGCCTGCAAAACGGGATTGCCCACCACCTCGACCATGCATATCCTGCATGCGCCTATGGCGTTCACACCGCGCAGGTAGCACAGCGTGGGTATTTCTATGTTAGCTTTTCTGGCAGCGTCCAGCACGCTTATATTATCCGGCACTTCCACTTTTACGCCGTCTATAGTCAATGATATCATATCATCAAATCTCCCTTCTTTACCTCTTTATAGCCGAGAACTTACATTTTTCCACGCAAGCTCCGCACTTTATGCACTTATCAGGATCTATTACGTGGGGCTGTTTCTTCTCGCCAGTAATAGCGTCCGCAGGGCACACGCGCTTACACATTCCGCAGCCTATGCACTTTTCGGGTATTATCTCATATGTGAGCAGCGCCTGGCAGTAGCCCGCCGGGCATCTCTTCTCGAATATATGAGCTTCATACTCGTCGCGGAAGTATTGTATCGTGGAAAGCACGGGGTTGGGAGCCGTCTTGCCCAGGCCGCACAGCGCGCCCGCCTTTATGCTCTCGCCCAGCTCCTGCAGCTTTTCAATATCGCCCGGCTTGCCCTTACCGTCCGTTATGCGCTGCAATATCTCCAGCATGCGCTTTGTGCCTATGCGGCAGGGAGGGCATTTTCCGCAGGATTCGTCCACGGTAAAGTCCAGAAAGAATTTGGCGACGTCCACCATGCAGTTTTCGTCGTCCATTACTATGAGGCCTCCCGAGCCCATCATGGAGCCTATGGAGGTGAGCGTATCGTAATCTATAGGCAAATCAAGGTGCTCTGTGGGTATGCAGCCGCCGGAGGGTCCGCCCGTCTGCGCCGCTTTAAATATGCGTCCGTCCGGGATGCCGCCGCCTATTTCGTATATTACCTCACGAAGCGTGGTGCCCATGGGTATTTCCACGAGGCCTGTGTTATTTATTTTTCCGCCCAGCGCGAAAACCTTGGTGCCCTTGGATTTTTCCGTACCCATAGAGGCAAACCATTCCGGCCCCTTCAAAAGTATAACGGGTATGTTCGCAAGAGTTTCCACGTTGTTTATGATGGTGGGCTTGCCAAAGAGTCCCTTGTTCGCGGGGAACGGGGGCTTGGGCCTGGGTTCGCCGCGCCTGCCCTCTATGGACTCCATGAGCGCCGTTTCCTCGCCGCAAACGAAGGCGCCCGCGCCCAGCCTTATCTCCATATCGAATTTGAAACCTGTATCGAATATATTGTCGCCCAAAAGGCCGTATTCTCTGGCCTGATCTATGGCTATCTGCAAACGCTTAACGGCTATGGGATACTCCGCGCGCACGTATACGTAGCCCATGTCCGCGCCTATAGCGTAGCCCGCTATGGCCATCGCTTCAATAACGCTGTGCGGGTCGCCCTCTAAAACGGAGCGATCCATGAATGCGCCGGGGTCGCCCTCGTCCGCGTTGCATATAACGTATTTCTGGCCGGCCGGAGCGTTGGCGCAAAACTGCCATTTTAGCGCGGTGGGAAAACCGCCGCCGCCTCTGCCACGCAGACCGGAGGCCTTTATCTTTTCTATAACGTCCTGCGGCTTGCACTCTGTAAGGCAGGTGCCCAGCGCCTTATAGCCGTCGAAAGCTATGTATTCGTCTATCTGCTCGGGGTCTATTACGCCGCAATTGCGAAGCGCAACGCGCTCTTGCTTTTTGTAAAACTCTATTTCGTCGAGCGTGGTGGCAACCTCTTCAACATCCTCCTCCTTGTGCAAAAGACGCTGAACTATCCTGCCCTTCAAAAGATGCTCTTCAACTATTTCGCCAACATCTTCCGGCTTCACGCGGCTGTAAAACGCGCCTTCAGGGTAAACGATTATTATGGGACCGGCTTCGCAAAGACCAAAGCAGCCCGTTCTAACAACCTTTACTTCCTTATCAAGATCGTGCTTTGCTATCTCGGATTCAAAATTTGTTATAATTTCGCCCGAACCCGAAGAAGTACACCCTGTACCCCCGCAAACGAGTACATGAGAACGATAAAAATCCATAAGACCAAACCCTCCAATAAATTGTTATGCGTTATTCTTCTCGTAATAACCTATCGTGTATTCCGTAACGGTGTTGCCGTTCACCAAATGCTCCGTGAGTATTTTGGGAACCATCTCCGGATTAACCTTTACGTATGTGACCTTCTCCGCGCCGGGCGTGAACACCTCAACTATGGGCTCCAGCCTGCATACGCCTATGCAACCCGTCTGCGACACCGAAACGTCCGAAAGACCCCTCTTTGCCACCTCGTCCACAAAGGCTTGCAGCACCGGCCTTGCGCCCGCGGCTATACCGCAGGTGGCCATGCCAACAACAACGCGCTTTTCGGCGTCCTGCTTCCTTATGTCCACCTTGTCAAGCGTCTTCTTTCTGATTGCCTCCAGCTCTTGAAGCGATTTCATTCGATATTACCCTCCGTATATATTTATGATAGAAACAAATCGTTAAAAAATTAACAATTGACTGCACAATGCCTCAGATTCACGCGCTTTTGACGGCAAATATGCCCTGTTTTGATGAGCGCGTCTATACGGCCGGATCTTCTCTTCCATAAAATCACAAAAAAAAATCCGCCCTCACTATCGGTTCAACACTGATTATTATAGCAATTTTCGCACACCATAGCAACCGTTTTATACTAAATAGGATAAATTTTTCACAAGTTCCGGCTGCGCAACTGCCCGCAGGCTCCCTCTATATCCGCGCCCATCGAACGGCGCACCGTGGCGGAGAGCCCAAGCGCGCACAACCTCTCGCAAAACGCGTAGACCTCCCCCTTTTTAGGCGCTTTGAGCGCGCCCGTGTCATTCAGCGGTATAACGTTCACGTGGCAGCTCATGCCAGTCAAAAGCGCGGCAAGCTGCTCTGAGTCAACCGCGCCGTCATTGAAGCCGGATATCAGCGCGTATTCGAATATCACCCGCCTGCCCGTCGTCTTGAAATAGGTGCGCGCCGCGTCCATTATGTCGTCAATAAAATACTGCTTTGCCGAGGGCATTAGCTGCTCACGCTTCAGCTGATCTGCCGCGTGCAGCGATATGGACAGCGTTATGCCGGGAAAATCCTGTGCCAGACGGTATATGTTTTGCGTTATGCCGCAGGTTGAAAGCGATATGCCCCGCTTGCCTATATTGAGCCCTTCCTCATCGTTCACCAGCTTCAAAAAACGCAGCACATTTTCGTAGTTGTCAAGCGGTTCGCCCATGCCCATCAGCACTATGTGGTTGACCTCACCGCCCGCGTTGTCCGCGTTCACGGCCACTATCTGCGAAAGTATCTCTCCCGCCGAAAGGTTTCTCAGCAACCCGTCCCTGCAGGAGGCGCAAAAAGTGCAGCCGCGCGCGCAGCCCACCTGCGAGCTCACGCACACGCTGTTGCCGTAGTTCTTGGGAAGATATACGCTCTCCACCGTGTTGCCGTCGGCCAGCTCAAAAAGATACTTTTTCGTGCCGTCTGCGGAGCGCTGCATTTGCAGTGTTCGCGCATAGCCCTCGGAAAAGCTCTCGCGCAGTCTTTCGCGCAGCTTTACCGAAAGATCGGTCATGTCCTCGAAGGCCACGCCCAGATTCAGCCATTTTCTGAGCTGCTTCGCGCGAAAGGCGGGCTCGGAAAGCCGCGCGAGCTCCAGCTTCAAACCCTCTGTATCAAGCTCTAGCAGTCTCGTTTTTTCATCCATTTTTTCTGAACCTCGCCATAAAAAATCCGTCCACGCCGTCTATGTGCGGCAGCAATTGCAGCGTCGCGCCCTCCGCGCGCGGCATGAGCGCCTCGGGCAGATAGTTTTTGAGCTCGTCCGGCACAAAATCCGTATGCTCGGCCAAAAACCAAGCCGCCATGTCCTCATTTTCCGCGCGGTCTATGGTGCAGGTGGAATAGAGCAATATTCCTCCCGGCTTCACGTAGCGCGCCGCGTTTTGCAGTATTTCGCGCTGCAAGTATGTAAGCGCGGCAATATCCTCCTCGCGCTTGGATATCTTTATATCCGGCTTTCGGTGCAATAGACCGAGCGCCGTGCAGGGCACATCGGCCAGCACCACGTCAAAACACTCGCTTTGTTCGGGCTGAAACACCGTGGCGTCCCACACCCGCGCGGTAACATTTTCCGCACGAAGCCGCGCCGCAGTTGCGCGTATGAGCTCTACGCGGTGTTCGTGCACGTCCTGCGCCGTTACGCTGCCGCCGCTTGCGAAGCGCGCCGCGTAGCAGCTCTTACCACCCGGCGCCGCGCACAGATCGAGCACGCTGTCATACTCGCCTATGCCCGCCGCAAGCACACAGATCATGGAAGCCTCGCCCATCACGGTAAGCTCGCCCCGCTTAAACATGGGCATATTCTCTATGTCGGAGGCGTTTTTTATGTAGTAGGCGTCGCCGCAATACCGCCCGCGAACGGCACCCTCGGGCGGCTCGTTTTTTTCGCCGCTCAGCCGCACGCAGGTGAGCGAATTATCGCCACGATAGGCCAGCATGGCTTCGGCCTGCCGCTGCCCGTACTCCGCAATATATTTATCGCACAGCCATTTGGGATAGCTGTACATCACACGCAGATATTCGGAAAAATCCTCCTCCGCCTTTGGGTATTCGAGGTTTCCCAGATTTTGCGCCACGCTGCGCAGTGTGGCGTTCACAAAACCTTTTAGCTGCCCCTTGCCCTTGGCCTGCGCCAGCTTCACGCTCTCGTTCACGGCCGCGCTCTCCGGCACGCTCTCAAAAAACAAAAGCTGGCACACGCCCAGCCGCAGTATGTTGCGAATAACGGTGTGCACACGCTTGGCGCGCACAAAGCTGTCTATCACGAAATCTATGCGCTGCAAATTTTCTATGGTGGTGCTCACCAGCGCGGTTATAAATCGCCTGTCCTCCGCGCTCATGGCGGGCGAAAGCGTTCGCTTTAGCACCAGATTCAAATAGCTTCCCTCTTTTAAAACGCCCGACATTATGTCGAGCGCCGTTAATCTTGCGTTCAATTTTCCTCTCCCGCCCGGAGCCTTTGGCTCTCGTCCATTCGCTTGCCGCACAAGCTTTCCCTAGCATTCATCACCCGCGAGCCGGAGCGCTTTATAAGATCAAGTGAAACCGCGCCGTCCGAAGCAGCCACCAGCAGCCCGCGCTTGGGGTTCGCGCACACTATGGCACCCGCCGCCGCGCCCGCGTCGTCCTCAGCCGCCGAAACGGCGTACACGCGTATCTTTTCGTCCCCGCAATTTATATACGCTCCGGGAAACGGGTTTAGCCCGCGCACGAAATTGCGTATCTCCTCACGGCTGCGCGAAAAATCTATCTCCCCAAAACCCTTTTTGAACATGGGAAAATAGCTGGCTTCCTCTTCTATTTGGGGCGTGCGCATGAGCGTGCCCGCCTCCAGCTTTTGGAGCGTGCGCTTGAGCGTTACCGCGCCCAGCTCACTGAGCCGCGCGTAAAGCTCGCCCGCCGTCATATCGTTTGGTATATCGCATTCGTCCTGCTCCAGAATATCGCCCGCGTCCAGCTTTTTCACGGTGTACATGGTTGTTACGCCCGTCTTTTTTTCGCCGTTTATTATCGCCCAGTTTATGGGCGCCGCGCCCCGGTACTTGGGCAGCAGCGAGGCATGCACGTTTATGCAGCCGTATTTGGGTACTGAAAGCACATCGTCCGAAAGTATCTGCCCAAAGGCCGCCGTTATCAAAACATCGGGCGCAAACTCACGCAGGGCGGCAAGCCCCTCCTCGCCGCTCACGCGCTGCGGCTGAAAAACGGGTATACCATGCTCCTCCGCCAGCACCTTGACGGGCGGCGGCACCAGCTTATGCCCGCGTCCCGCAGGCCTATCCGGCTGGGAAACGCAGGCCTTTATATGGTAGCCCTCTTCTATGAGCATTTTCAGCGAGGGTACGGCAAACTCCGGCGTACCCATGAATACTATGCTAAGCCCCATCAGATGCGCGTTTCCTCTTCTTCCTCGTCATCATCGTCGTGGTATATGCGTTCCACCATCTTGTCTGTGAAAAGCACACCGTCCAAATGGTCTATCTCATGCGAAAAAGCCTTCGCCAAAAGCCCCTCGCCCTCGTATTCCACCGTTTCGCCATCCCTGTTCATAGCGCGCACACGCACCTTCTCAGGACGAACCACATAGCCGTCCACATTGGGTATGGAAAGGCAACCCTCTTCCGTGCGCTGCTGGCCCTCCTCGGATATTATTTCGGGGTTTATAAGCTCCATGAGCCCGTCGCCCACGTCTATTACCACCACGCGCCTGAGCACGCCCACCTGCGGCGCGGCCAATCCCACGCCCCGCGCGTCATACAGCGTCTCCGCCATGTCCGCCAGCAGGTCTATTATATGCTGGTTCACCTTCGTGACCTTTTTGGAAACCTTCCTCAGTCTGGGGTTGTCTCCCTCGAGTATATTGCGTATTGCCATCTTTCCCTCCGAATATATATAATGCATTATTGCTTTTCATTTTAAATACCAATAACAGCTTTTTGGGGCTTGCCGTCTTTTAAGAAAAAGCAATTTTAGTTTTAAATCAAACGAGGCGGATTGATATCCATTCCCGTTAGTACGCCCTCGTAGCTCGTATCCATAAAAACGCGTGTGACGCCCTCTACGGCCTCTTCCGCCGGTTTTTTGAGATTGATCAGAATATGATAGCGCACCATATCGTTTACGCGCTTTATCATCAATTCGGACGCACTTATAGATATTATATCATTTTTGTGCGGCAATAGCACGGTTTTTAGAAGTGTTATAAAATCTTTTACACATTCGATCACGCGCCGCTCATCAGCGCCCGAGAACTGTATTTGCACGAACACCGAAAAGGGCGGCAGCTTGGCCAATTTCCGCACGGCTATCTCCTGTTTGTAAAAGCCGGTAAAGTCGTGATTTTGGGCGAAGCGCACCGCGTAATGCTCGGGATTGTAGGTTTGCAGCACCACCCGCCCCTGCTCCTTGCGACCCGCGCGGCCAGCCACCTGCGTGATCTGCGCGAAGGTCTGCTCCGCGCTTCTATAATCGGGAAATTGCAGCGTGGTATCCGCCGCCAGCACGGCCGAAACCTCCACGTTGCCAAAGTCGAAACCCTTTGTTATCATCTGCGTTCCTATGAGAATGTCCGCACGACCCGCAGCGAAAGCTTCGTATGCCTCAAGGTGCGCGTGCTTTGTGCCCATCGTGTCTATATCCATACGTATCACGCGCACACCCGGAAAAAGCGCGTAAAGCTGCTCTTCCACCTGCTGCGTGCCCGTGCCAAAGTATTTCAAATAGGGTTTACCGCACTCCGGGCAGATGCGCCCTGCCGGCTTTTCACGCCCGCAATAGTGGCATTTCAGCAGATCCTGCGCCTTGTGATAGGTCATGGAAACATCGCAGGAATCGCACTTCACCGTGTACCCGCAGGCGCGGCACATCACGAAGGTGGAGTAACCGCGGCGGTTCAAAAAGAGCATGGCCTGTTTACCCCGCGAAAGCGCGCTTGATATAAGCTCGTACAGCCTGCCGCTTATCACGCTTTTGTTGCCATTTTTGAGCTCCTCGCGCATATCCACTATCTCCACCTCGGGAAGCGACAGCCCAAACAGCCGCTGCGGCATGCTGAGTATGGTATATTCGCCCTGCTCTGCCTCGTAATAGGTTTCTATATCGGGCGTCGCGCTGCCCAAAATGAGCGCCGCGCCGTTTATTTCGCAGCGCTTTTTCGCTATCTCCCGCGCGTTGTATTTGGGGTATTTGTCCGCCTTATAGCTGCCCTCGTGCGCCTCGTCTATAATTATCGCTCCGATATTTTCCAGCGGCGCGAAAATTGCGCTTCTCGCGCCCAGCACTATCTTCGCCTCCCCGCGCTTCACCTTCATCCACTCGTCGAACCGCTCCCCCGCAGTAAGGCCGGAGTGAAACACGGCGATCCCCCCAGAGAAGCGCTGCTTCAAAAAAACGTAGGTCTGCGGCGTAAGCGATATCTCGGGCACAAGCATTATGGCCGTCCTGCCGCGCGCTATGCAATCCTTTATCACGCGTATATAAATTTCCGTCTTGCCGCTGCCCGTCACGCCGTGCAGCAAAAACGCGCCGTCCGGCTGCTTTCTTATGCTTTCCAGCACGCCCAGCTGAGCTTCGGTCAGCTCAAAATCCTCTATGAGCGGCACCTCCGCGTCAAAGGGCAGGCGCTCCACCTCGCGGCTCTCTACGCGCACAAAGCCCTTTTTTTGAAGCGTCTTGAGCGAGGAGGGGTTTACCTCCGAGGTGGGCAGCCCGTCCGAGCTTTGCAGCGCTTCAAGCAACTCCAATTGCTGCGGAAATCGCGGCGTTCCGTCCTTTTTCAGCAGCGAATCAAGCGCGTTTTGGTAATCACTGCCAAAAACGCACAACACGCAATAGCTCCGCATTTTGGCGGCTATCCTGCCACCGCGAAGCTGCGCGGGTATCATGAAGCGCAGCGCGTTGCACAGCGTGGTGTTGTACCGCTCCTTCATGTACTGCGCCAGCTTTAGCTGCTCGGGCGTTACGGATGGGAAATCCTCCAGCGCCTCGGTTATGTCCTTGAGCTTTGCGGCGTCATATTCAGCGGTTTCGTCCACCGCAATAACGAAGCCCTCCACAGGCTTACCGCCCCGCCCGAAGGGTACGCAAACACGCATACCGGGAGATATATTGAAGCCCTCGGGCACCCGATATTCAAACACGCGATCAACGCTGGTATGCGATATGTCAACTATAACCTTTGCGTACAAAACTACACTCCAAAAAGCGGCGCCAGAGCGTGCTGCGCCGCGTTTATTTTTCCGCTATGTCCCGCTCTATCTCAAGCATTATGCGCCGCGCTATGCTCTGCTTTTGCTCGCACAGCGTTTCCACTATCTCGCCGCTCCGCTTTATCATCGTGACCGCGTTAAAGTCGCTCTCAAAGCCGCTGCCCTCCTTGGATACGTCGTTCGCGACTATCATATCAAGATTTTTGCGCTCCAGCTTTTCTTTGGCATAGCCGATTATTCCTTGCGTTTCCGCAGCAAAACCCACTAGGTGAAAATTTTTTCGCTCGCCCAGCGCCTTTAGTATATCCTTCGTTTTATGAAGTTCAATTGTAAGGGAATCCTTCTTTTTCATTTTGTGCGCGGGCACGATATCTGGCGTGTAGTCCGCCACCGCAGCGCAGGCTATTATGATATCCGCGCCGTCGCACCGCCGCATGACCTCGTCATACATCTGCTGCGCGCTTACCACGTTCACCACACTTACGCCCCGCTTGGCCTCAACTGCCACCGGGCCGGAAACTACGGTCACCTCCGCGCCCATATCGTGCGCGGCACGTGCCAAAGCATAACCCATCTTGCCCGAGCTTCTGTTGGTGATGTAGCGCACCGGGTCTATGGCCTCACAGGTCGGTCCGGCCGTTATAAGCACGCGCTTACCCGTCAAGCCGGTTTTTTTTTTAGCGCCTCACGCAAAAATTCCAGTATCTCCTCCGGCTCGCGCATACGACCCGCGCCGCTGTCTCCGCAGGCCAAAAGGCCGTCGCCCGGCTCCATTATAAGGAAACCGCGATCCTTCAATATCTGCAGATTTACCTGTGTCGCCGTGTTTTCCAGCATCGCCGTGTTCATGGCGGGCACTATTATGATCGGGCAGGTCAATGCCAAAAAAACGGTGGTCAGCATATTGTCCGCAATGCCGCAGGCCAGCTTGGCTATCGTGTTCGCCGTGGCGGGCGCCAAAACGGCCACGTCAACCTTCTTGGCGAGCGAGATATGCTCCACCTCCCAGGCGCGTTTTATATCGAATATATTCACGGCCACCGGGTTTCCGCTCAGCGTTTCGAAGGTAAGCGGCGCGACAAATTCGGTCGCCGCCTCCGTCATCACCACGTTCACGTCCATATCGTTTTTCTTTAGCAGGCTGGCCAGCGCCGCGCTCTTGTACGCCGCAATGCCGCCGCTCACGCCCAAAAGTACGTTCATTATTTTATACCGTCCGTCACCCTTATGTAGGTTATCCTGTCCGCCAGCACTTCATTTACCGCCTGCGAAACCGGATTGGGGTCAACATTTTCCGTCAAGGGCTGCGCTCCGTCTATGAGCTGCCTCGCCCGCTTGGCCGTTTCCACCACCAGCGTATACCTGCAATCTGCCTTCTTTAGCAGGTCGGATAATTCCAGATGTATCATATTTTTGTCTCCTGTCTATGTACTATTTCTTTTATTTCCAAAACAGCGTCTTCCAGCTTGTCATTCACTACGGTGTAATCATATTGCTCTGCAAAGGCCATTTCCTCCTTGGCCTTGGAAAACCGCGTTCTTATCTGCTCTTCGCTCTCCGTGGCGCGCCCTCTAAGCCGCGCCAGCAGTTCTTCCTCCGAGGGCGGCATTATGAATATGAGCAGCGCCTCGGGAAAGTTCTTTTTCACCTGCATAGCGCCCTGCACGTCTATTTCAAGTATAACGTTTTTGCCCTCCGAAAGCTTGCCCAGCACCCTTTCCTTGGGGGTGCCGTATTGGCAGCCAAAAACGTTGGCGTGCTCCAAAAACTTGTGCGATACAAGCATATCGTTAAACTCGTCCTCGCGCTTGAAAAAGTAGTTCACACCGTCCTTTTCGTGCGGACGGGGCTGCCGCGTGGTGCAGGATACCGAAAGCTCTATGCTCTCATCGTCCAGCAGTTTTTCCACAATAGTCCCCTTGCCCGATCCGGACGGCCCGGATATCACTATCAGCTTACCTTTATCTGGCACCTTATTCCTCCTCGCCGTTGTCCTTGCTCACTATCCTGTGCGCCACCGTTTCGGGCTGCACCGCCGAAAGTATAACGTGCCCGCTATCCATCACCACCACGGCGCGTGTGCGGCGGCCGTATGTGGCGTCTATCAGCATTCCCTTTTGCCTCGCTTCGGTTATTATGCGCTTTATGGGCGCGGATTCCGGACTGACGATGGCTATAAGCCGCTCCGCCGAAACTATGTTGCCAAAGCCTATGTTTATCAACCTCATTGCCATAAAATACCCCTAAATCATTCTATATTTTGTATCTGTTCACGTATTTTTTCAATTTCACCCTTGGCGGCTATAACGGTTTTCATTATATCCGCGTCTTGAGATTTTGAACCAATCGTGTTGAACTCTCTGTTTAGCTCCTGCACAATAAAATCCATATTGCGCCCCTGCGCGCCCGCCTGCACGGCAAGGTTCTTAAACTGCTTGACGTGGCTTTTTATGCGAACTATCTCCTCGGTTATGTTGGCTCTGTCCGCATATATGGCCACCTCCTGCGCCAACCTTTGCTCGTCTATTGCCGCGCCGCCCAAAAGCTCGGCCAGCCTCTCTGTCAGCTTTTGGCGGTATTCGGACACCACGGTGTCCTCTTTCAGCGAAATGCTTTGTGCAAAGCCCGCCAGCATATCAAGGCGTTCCAGTATGTCCGCCTTCAGCTGAGCGCCCTCGCGCGCCCTCGCGTTTTTAAGCTCCGCCACAGCACCCTCAAGGCACCTTAAAAGCAGCGCTTTAACGGCCTGCTCGTCCTCGTCCTCCTCGCAGCTCACCACATCGGGAAGCCGCAGTATGTGTGATACCGAGAGGTCGTCCGCCACGCCCGTAGCCTCGGCTATCTGCCGCGCCGCGTTAACGTAGGCGGCCGCCAAGCCCAGATCCACCGTGAGCCCCTTAGCGTCCTCGCGAATACAGCTGTAATTTATAAATATATCCACCCTGCCGCGGCTCAGATGGCTTTTCACAAACTGACGCACGGCGTCCTCATATTGCATCATGAATCTGGGCTGGCGTATGTTCATATCCAAAAATCGGTTGTTTACGCTTTTCATTTCAACGCGCAGTTTTCTGCCGTCCACTTCAAGCTCACATTTGCCAAAACCGGTCATACTGTTCATCAGCGTTTACCTCTTCTCCGCCCCGATCCATCGGGCATATACATTTCAACGGTCAATTATAACACAAAACCTCTAGTTTTGCACGGCTCTTTTCATTTTTCGCCCGAATACGCCGCAAAACGCGCAGACATCACCGCTTGCGCTCCAGCACACGGTACAGCTCGTCGCGCTCGGGCGGCGCAAAGCTCTCGCCCGTATCCGCGTCCGTAAGAGCGCTTTGTGCCGCACTGCCTATTACGCAGGCGGGTACGCCCTCCTTCTCCAGCGCCTCGCACAGCGCCCGCCCGTCCCTCGCGGAAATAAGCATGCTGCCGCTTGATATGAGCGAATATACGTCCAGCCCGTAATGCTCGCACAGCTTTTTTGTGATATCAAGCACGGGCACACGCGAAAAATATATCTTTGCTCCAAGGCCGGACGCCTCACACATTTCGGCCACCGCGCCCTTCACGCCGCCCTCTGTTATATCGTGCATGGCGGTGGTTCCGCAGAAGCCCGCCGCGGCTATGCCCTCTTTTACCACGCTGAGTGAATCCTCCACGTAGGCCGCCTGCGCCTTTTCACAGTCACTCAGCAGTTTTTGCGCCTCGTCCGCAAAATCCTGCATTATTATGGAGGTTCCCTCCAGCCCGGCGTATTTGGTCATGACTATATCGTCACCCGGCTGCATGTCCGCCGTGCGAAAGATCCTGCCGCGCGTGACCGGCCGGCCTATCATGGTCACCGATACTATCGCGCGGTTGACGCTTTCGGTCACCTCGGTATGTCCGCCTATTATATCTATATTGAGCGCCTGCGCCGTGTCCGTAAGCTGGCGCACTATCTCGTTCAAAACCTCGTCCGTTGCGCCCACAGGCAGCAGTATGGTAACCAGCGCGGCCAGCGGTACGGCGCCCGCCGAAGCCACGTCGTTGGCGTTTATATGTATGGCCAAGCTGCCCGCCTGCGCCCCCGCCGCCGTTATGGGATCGGTGGACACAACGCAGATATCCCCTAGGTCAACGGCGCAGCAATCCTCGCCCACGCCCGCGCCCAGCACCGTTTCGGCATTGCGCGGCCGCAGCTTGCTCAATATGCTTTCATTGAGCTGTATGTTTGTAAGCTTGCCCTGCTTCACTTTTCAAGCTCCGCCTTCACAAGCTCGTTCACCGTTTTGGGGTTGGCCTTGCCCTTTGTGGCCTTCATCACCTGACCCACAAAGAAGGTCATGGCCTTGGCGTTGCCGGATTTATAATCCGCCACCGGCTTGGGGTTTTCCGCAACTATTTTTTGCACCAGCGAAAGTATCTCATCCGCGTCGTCTATTTGCGTCAAGCCCTTTTCCTCCACGATGGCCGCGGGGTCCTTGCCCGTTTCGAACATCTCAACGAACACCTGTTTGCCTACGGAAGAGTTCACCTTGCCCTCGTTTATCATCCTCAAAATATCCGTCAAGCCCTTTGCCGTAACGGGCGCGTCCTTTGGCTCCATGCCCTTTTCGTTTAAAAGACCCGCCAGCACCACCATTATGTAGTTGCTTATGGCCTTGGGTTCGTTGTATATCTCCACGCAATCCTCAAAAAGCTGCGCAGTATATTTGCTCATTGTAAGCACGCCCGCGTCATACTCTGGCAGGCCGAACTGCTCCACATAGCGCTTTTTCTTGGCCGCAGGAAGCTCGGGCAGCGTGGCGCGTATGGCCTCTATGCGCTCATCGCTAAGATATATGGGCACCAGATCGGGATCAGGGAAATAGCGGTAATCGTGCGCCTCCTCCTTGTCCCTCATGGAGTAGGTGCGTCCCTTCGCTTCATCCCAGCGGCGCGTTTCCTGCACTATCTCGCCGCCGTCCTCAACCACCTCTATATGCCTCTTCACCTCGTGGGCGATGGCGCGCCCGGCGGCGGAGAAACTGTTTATATTCTTTAGCTCGGTGCGTGTGCCGTATTCCGTAGCGCCCTCCGGGCGTATTGATATATTTATATCGCACCGGAGTGAACCCTCTTCCATCTTGCAATCTGAAACGCCCATGTATTCCATGTTCGCCTTAACTAAATCCAAAAAGGCGCGCACCTGCTCAACACTTCTGAAATCCGGCTCGGTCACTATTTCCATTAGCGGCACGCCGCCTCTGTTGTAGTCCACCAGGCTGTCTCCTTCGTGCACCAGCTTGCCTGCGTCCTCCTCTATGTGTATGCGGGTTATGCCTATTTTGTGGCTGCCCGCCTCCGTTTCCACCTCTACCTCACCCTTGCCGCAGAGCGGAAAATCGAACTGGGATATCTGGTATGCCTTGGAAAGATCTGGGTAATAATAACCCTTCCTGTCCATCTTGGAATAGTTTGGTATGTGGCAGCCCAGCGCCATGCCCGCCATAACGCCGTATTCCACCGCCTGCTCGTTCAGCACAGGCAGCGTGCCCGGCATGGAAAGACATACGGGACAAACGTTTGTGTTCGGCAAAGAGCCAAATTCATTTTTGCAGCCGCAGAATATCTTGGTTTTTGTGGCCATCTCCACATGGACTTCCAGCCCAATAACTGTTTCATATCTCATATATCAAGCCCTCACAGATTCGGTTTTGCGTTGAAGCCCAACGCGGTTTCCAGATTGTACGCCGCGCGGAACATAGTGTTTTCATCGAACGCCTTGGCAATTATCTGCACGCTCACCGGCATGCCGTTCTCCGTAAGCCCGGCCGGCAGCGATATGGCCGTAAGCCCGGCAATGTTCACCGGCACGGTGAAAAGATCGGTAACGTACATATCTATCGGGCGCGATTTTTCGCCCATCTTGAACGCCTCCGCAATGGTGGTGGGCGATATCAGCAGATCGTATTTTTCGAACAGCTTGTCAAAGTCGTTTTTGATGAGCGTTCGCGCCTTGAGCGCCTTGAGGTAATACGCGTCGTAATAGCCGGAGGAAAGCACGTAATTGCCCAGCATTATGCGCCGCTGCACCTCATCGCCAAAGCCCTCGGAGCGCGAAGCTTTATACATATCCTTCCAGTTTTCGTAGTTCTCCGTGCGGTAGCCGTAGCGTATGCCGTCAAAACGCGCAAGGTTTGAAGCCACCTCCGCCGAGGCTATCACGTAATAGGCGGATAGCGCGTAATCGAAGGTGGGCAGCGAGGTTTCCTCCACCACCGCGCCCATGCTCTCAAAATGCTTTATGGCGTCATCCACAGCTTTTTTAACGGCGGGCGCCACCTCGTGCTCCATATATTCCTTGGGCAGGCCTATCCGCATGCCCTTTATATCCTTTTTCATACCCTCGCCGTAAGCGGGGTATTCCATTATTGCCGAGGTTGAATCCTTGCTGTCGTGGCCGGAAATTATATCGAAAATTAGCGCCGCGTCCTCCACGTTTTTGGTTATCGGCCCTATTTGATCAAGCGAGGAGGCAAAGGCCATGAGGCCGTAGCGCGAAACCGTACCGTAGGTGGGTTTCAGTCCCACCACGCCGCAAAAGGCCGCAGGCTGGCGCACGGAGCCGCCCGTATCCGACCCGAGAGCAAAAATGGCCTCGTCCGCCGCTATGCTGGCCGCGC
>CAYXFB010000059.1:0-17126 GCA_964464145.1 uncultured Christensenella sp. | reverse complement strand
GTTAGCCGGATGTGGGGGTTAGGGGGTAGGGGGAGGATAGCGGTGGGGATTGGGGGCAGCTGTTCGTTGGTTTGTGGTTGCTTATTGTTTGTGGGATGCTCTCTTCTTTGATGGCAGATATTTGCTTGGTTTGATATTAGCCTAGTATGCCACTCGCTTCGCTTGTGGCGTGCTTTGCATTGTTGTTTGTGCTTGGCGGCTCGTTTGGTTTGTGGTGGGCTTTTCTTTTGGGGTTGCTCAAACAATGGCTAACCACAAACCATCCTACCCCCATACTCTGAGCGGGTGGGGAAGATGGGTTTCGTAAGGAAACTTTAGCGCAGCAACTAAAACAATGGCTTACATATGACCACACCAGCGGAGCTAGGGAGCGGCGCTGCTCTACAAACAGCATCACTCAAACGAAGTTTACGCCGCGTTTTCCGTCGGAACCCGTCTTTCCCGCCCGCGACCAACCCTATACCCGCGCCTCTGCGCGGACATCGCCCGCCGCAGGCGCAAATCCACAAACGAAAAGCTTTCATCGTTTAGAAAAACGATAAAATAGAAGTATAAGCGCCCCCGCGCAGCGGGAAGTGCGGTACAACGAAGGCGCATATTGCACAACGCAAAAAATTTCATCGTTTAGAAAAACGGTAAAATAGAAGTACAAGCATCCCTGCGCAGCGGGAAGAGAGGCGCAACGAAGGCGCATATCCAATAAAGTTAAGATTTAGATTACACCTTTGGCAAAGATATAAAAATATATAGGAGCGCCTCCACAACGAAAAGAACAGCATACCCCAGGCGCATATCGTACAAAGTAAAAATTTCATCGTATGGCAAAACGATAAAATAGAATTACGAGCGCCCCCTCGCAGGCAAAACCCTACACCAAAGGCAAAAAAACATAAAAATAGGCTGCAGCAAATCGTTTTCTCAGCAGCAGCCCATATATATCACAAAAATATCACTCGGCCTGGCCTTTTTTCTCCTGCTCCGCACTAAAATCGTAAAAATTATCCTTAACCTTCCACAAACGCTCAAGCTGATAAAAATCGCGTTCATCCCGGTGGAAAAGGTGCACAAGCACCTCGCCATAATCCAGCACTATCCAGCGCCCTTCGCGCTCGCCCTCCACGCGCGCCGGTTTTAGGCCTTGCTTCTCGAACATCTTTTGCTGCACCTCTCCGGCCAGCGTCTGTACGTGCGTGGTGGAGCCCGCGCTTGCCACCACAAAATAATCCGATATTATAGTGAGGTCGCCCACCTTTATGATAACTATGTCCTGCGCTTTTTTATTGTCCAGTATTTCGGCTATTTCGCTAGCCATGTTGGAAATTTCCATAAACTCTACAGTCTCCCCCTTTGGTTTTTATCTAGAATTAATATTAACCATCCATCTAAAATAATTGTACGCCGCTACCGAATCCGGGTCTATCAGCGTGCCCCTTTGCAAAATATCCTCAAGCGACATCGTTATGCCCATCAGCATTGCGCGGTCTATATCCTCGTAGGCGGCGCGGCGCACTTCCCGCACGCCCTCAAAATCTCTGCCCGGCTCTATGTAGTCCGCCATATATATCACCTTTTCCAGCAGCGTCATATCCGCCCTGCCCGTGGTGTGGTATTTTATGGCGGTCAGCACCTCGCCGTCCGTCACTATATCCTGCTCCTTCAGCCAGCAGGCTGCCAC
The DNA here is from genome assembly GCA_964464145.1 of uncultured Christensenella sp. Taxonomy (GTDB): domain Bacteria; phylum Bacillota; class Clostridia; order Christensenellales; family Christensenellaceae; genus UBA5399. Next base: position 15,451 of record CAYXFB010000059.1, on the reverse strand, counting down.
CGGCGCGTGCAGCGTCTTTTCAGAAAGCGATATTATGCCGTAAGCAGCCGCCATCTTGGCGTTGTCCATCTGCTTTGTTATGTCGTGCAGCAGCCCGGCAAGGCCAGCGCGGTCTCTTGATGCGCCATAGCGCTCCGCCAGTTCCAGCGCCGTCTGCTCCACCCCCAGGCTGTGCTGAAATTTTTCGCCCTTCACGTGCTTTTTCAGCAGCTCAACAAACTTTTCCCTCTTATTTGTATAGTCCGCAAGCAATTATATACTCCTCCACCTGCGCGGGCACGAAACGCGAAATGCTCTTGCCCTGCGCCATTCTCTCTCTTATGTGCGAAGAGCTCACATAAAGCCCGTCGTATTTTGATATCTCAATAAACACGTTGTACTTTTCCTCGAGCCGCGCCGCCTCTGCCAGCACGTCCAGCGGCTCGTGCTCAGGTCGCCGTACGCATATGAAGCGGGTGAGCCGCGCCAGCTCGGAAAAATCCTTCCACATCTCTATTTCAAAGAGCGAATCCGAACCTATTATGAAATAGAAATCCGTCTCCTGAAATTTTGAGTTCAGCTCACGCATGGTGTCCACGGTGTAGGTATAGCCCTCGCGCTCTACCTCCATACCGGAAAGCGCCAGCCGCTGCTCGTCCGCTATGGCCAGCGCTGCCATGCGCATACGCTGCGCGCCGGAAGCCATCCATGTATGCCCGCGCTTGTGCGGCGGTGTGCCCGTGGGCATAAGCGTCACTTTTTTCAAATCAAACTCGCCCAGCACCTTGAGCGCCATATCTATGTGCCCGTTGTGCACCGGGTTGAAGGTGCCGCCCAATATGCCCTCCCGTGTGTGCGGATACATCGGCCGCAGGTTGTCCATTATGTCCATCGTGCGGGAAAACTCCATAGACCCCTCAAAACTTTAGCTTGGGCTCTTCCGCCTGTCTGTATATCACAAACTTGCGTCCCAGCGTGGATACCGGCTCGGCCTGCGTTGCCTCGCAGAGCTGCTCCATCGCCTCTTTAGCCGAAAGCGGGCAGTTTTGCTGAACAGTGCCCTTTATAAGCTCTCGCGCGGCAAGAGCGTCGTCCGCCTGCTTTATGAGGTTTTGGGCTATGCCCTCCTTGCCGATGTGTATTATGGGCTCCATGTGCTGCGCCATACCGCGCAGGGCCGCCCTCTGTTTTCCTGTTAACATAAAATATTTCCGTTTCTTTATATATAATTCTGTATCGCCGCCGACTAACAGCTTTTTTACGGATCACTCCACAAAATCGAACTCCTCGCCGTTGAGGCGCACCGTGTCGCCGTCCTTCGCGCCCGCTTTGCGCAGCGCCTTTATTATGCCCATATCCATGAGCAGCTTGTGGAAATGCCGCATGGAATCCGGCTCGGACGGGTCTATCCTCGCGAATATCTCCTCCAGCAACGAGCCGTTTGCCTCCAGCACGCCGTCTTCCGCGCGCGCAACGTCAAAGGTAAGCGTATCGTCCTCGTTTTCCCATTCGGCCACCACGCCCTCTTCTTCTATGTCGCCCTCCTCGGGCAGTGTTTTAAGCACGTCTATCATGCCGTACTTTATGGCCTCCACCCCCTGAGTGGTCGCTGCCGAGGCGAGGTACACCGTTTTGTCCGGATAGGCCGACTTGAAGCGCGCCAGATTTTCCTCCGCGCCGGGCAGATCGGCCTTGTTCGCCACCACTATCTCCGGCCGCTCGGCCAGCTTTTCGGAGTAATTCAGCAGCTCCTCGCGTATTATCTCGTAATCGGAAAGCGGGTCGCGCTCTTCCGAGCCTGCCATATCCAGCACGTGCGTTATCATGCGCGTGCGCTCTATGTGCCGCAGAAAATCGTGCCCGAGGCCCGCACCCTCCGCCGCGCCCTCTATGAGCCCGGGGATATCGGCTAGTATAAAGCTATAGTCGTCCGTTTTGGCCACGCCTAGGTTGGGCGCCAGCGTGGTGAAGTGATAGTTTTCAATTTTAGGCCGCGCCGCCGTCATGCTGGAAAGCAGCGTGGATTTTCCCACGTTGGGGAAACCCACCAGCCCTACGTCCGCAATGGATTTGAGCTCCAATATTATGGCGCGCTCCTTCACCTTTTTGCCGGGCGTGGCAAAGCGCGGAGTCTGCCGCGTGGAGGTGGAGAACCGCGCGTTGCCCTTGCCGCCGTGCCCGCCGCGCAGCACCACCACAGGCGTTTCGGTATCGCGTATATCGGCGGCCACCCTGCCGCTCTCCGCGTCGAATATCACCGTGCCCACAGGCACCCTTATAACAACGTCCTCGCCCGTTGCGCCGCGCATGTTTTTCTTGCGGCCGTTCTCGCCGTTCTGCGCCTTATATTTGCGGTGCAGCCGAAAATCCATAAGCGTGCGCATGCTCCTGTCCGCAATGAAGGCTATATCGCCGCCCGCACCGCCGTCGCCGCCGTCCGGCCCGCCCGCGTTCACGTATTTTTCGCGCCTAAAGGAAACGGCTCCGTTGCCGCCGTCGCCCGCCTTTATTGTTATCCGTACTTTATCTACTATCATATATGCTTTTGTCTATCCGTTTCGTTTGATTATTTGGTCTGCCCCTGCTTGAAATATGGGCAAAGATCCTGCAGCTTGCATTGCTCGCACAGCGGGCGCTGAGATTTGCACACCAGCCTGCCGTGCCATATCATCCAGTGATGCGCGTCGCACCAGTCGGATTTTTTGAAGGCTTTTTTCAGCGCCTCCGTCACCTTATCCGGGTCGGTCTCAGTTGTGAAGCCGAGGCGGCGCGCCACCCTTCCCACATGCGTGTCCACCGGGAAGGCGGGTATTCCGAAGGCGAAGGCCTGCACCACGCCCGCCGTTTTTTTGCCCACGCCCGCAAGCGAGGTAAGCTGAGCCTCCTCGCGCGGCACCTGCCCGCCGTATTCCGAAACTATGCGTGCGGCGCAGGCTATGAGGTTCTTTGCCTTGCTGTGGAAAAAGCCGCAGCTTTTGATCTGCGCCTCAAGCTCGGCAATATCGGCCAGCGCCAGCTCTGCCGGGGAGGGATAGCGCGCAAACAGCGCGGGCGTGACCATGTTTACCCGCGCGTCCGTACACTGCGCCGCCAATATGGTGGCCACCAGCAGCTCGTATGGGTTTTCAAATTCCAGAGCGGTGGATGTATCCGCGTAATTTTCGCGCAGCCGCTCAATTATCTCCGTTTTGTTCTTCATAGGGCAATTGTATCACAAAAATCAAAACATAGGCAACATATACACAAAATAGCGTTTTTTTGCCCGCCTATATTATGGATATCACGCTGCGCGCAGACATTGAAAATAGTAATCAATTCTTGCGGATAAATACCTATTTCTTTAAGATTTTGTTACAGAAATTTTAAGAATGCTATGCTATAATTAAAAATGTTCAAAATTGCAGCGAGATACATGGGGTATGTATGAAGCGGCTTTTATAAAACAAAAATACAGCGTTTATACAAGATATAAGGACAGGAGTTTTATGGGCGACCCTCAGAGATATGCGCCGGACTGCAATTCGGGGCTCAGTAAGGAACAGGTAGAGCAACGGATACAGGGCGGCCTAACCAACCAATACATAGGAAACAAAACAAAATCCTACGGCCAGATACTAAAGGAGCACGGCATAACATTTTTCAATATTTTAAATATCGTGCTGGCCGCCTTGCTGCTTGCCACAGGCGCATATAAGGATATGCTCTTTTTGGCCATCGTCATATCCAATTTCGTGATAGGTATAGTGCAGGAGTTTGCCTCCAAGCGCACGCTGGATCGTTTGGCGCTCATTGTGGCGGCGCGCGTAACCGTGGTGCGCGGTGGGGCGGCAGCCAAGATACCCGTCTCGGAGCTCGTGCTGGATGACGTGATGGAGCTGAAATCCGGTGATCAGATCTGTGCGGACGCAATTGTGCTCTCCGGCGCGGTGGAGGTGAACGAATCGCTTATATCCGGCGAATCTGACGTTATAACAAAGCGCGAGGGGGATTTTCTCTATTCGGGCAGCTTTGTGGTGGCGGGCACGGCGTGCTGCCGCGTAGAACACGTGGGTCAGGATAATTACGCAAATAAGATATCAGACACCGCCAAAGCGGAGAAAAAACGCCGCTCAGAGCTTTATTCCACGCTGGGCAGGGTGCTGCGCGTCATAAGCTTCATAATAATACCCATAGGTGTTTTGCTGTTTCTAAAGCAAAATCTCATACTGGGTATGCTTCCGAGTGACGCTATCGTGAAAACGGTGGCGGGCATAATTGGCATGATACCCGAGGGGCTCATACTGCTCACCAGTATAGCCTTCGTTACAAGCGTAATATTTCTCGCGCAGGACAAGACGCTGGTGCAGGATATGTACGGCGTGGAAACGCTGGCGCGCGTGGAAACGCTCTGCCTGGATAAAACGGGAACGCTTACCGAGGGGCGGCTGGATTTTGAGGAGCTGCTGCTATTGTCGGACGCGGACGTGGTGCCGCTGCTGCGCAATATCTGCGGCGCCTCGCAGGACGAAAACGCAACCATGGCGGCGCTCCGAAAGCAGTTTTCGCCGCTTACGGATTATAAGGTAAGATCGCTCATACCCTTCTCTTCCGACCGTAAATACAGCGGCGTTTGCTTTGAGGGGAAGGGCACATACATATTGGGCGCGGCCGAATTCATACTGCCGCAGGACGGGGAGATAGCCGCAAAGGAAAGCGAATACGCCGAGGTGGGCAAGCGCGTCATATTGCTTGCCAAAAGCGAAGCGGAGCCGGTGGGCAACGCTCTGCCGCCCGGCCTTGAGCCGCTGGCGCTTATTATAATATCCGACATGATACGCCCGGACGCCCACGCCACGCTGGAATATTTTTATGATTACGATGTGGATGTGAAAATAATATCGGGCGACAACCCCAAGACCGTTTCGTACATAGCGGCGGGCGCGGGCGTTAGAAACGCGGATAGATATGTGGACGCCTCCACGTTGAAATCTCCCGAGGAGCTGCGGAGCGCCGTGCTTGAAAACAGCGTGTTCGGGCGCGTTTCGCCCCAGCAAAAGCGCGACATGCTGGACATAATGAAGGCGGAGGGCAAAAAGGTGGCCATGATGGGCGACGGCGTAAACGATGTGCTGGCGCTCAAGGCGGCGGATTGCAGCGTGGCCGTGGCCTCGGGAAGCGATGCGGCCAAAAACATATCGGACATAGTGCTTATGGATTCCAACCTAAAGCATCTTTTGCACGTGGTGGAGGACGGGCGCAAGATAATAAACAACGTACAGCGCGTGGCCACGCTCTTCATCACAAAAACGGTATACTCGCTGCTGCTGGCGCTGGCTACGCTGTTTTTGTTCGATTCGGCCTACCCCTTCACGCCGCTGCAGCTCATCATAACCTCCTTCGTAACAATAGGCGCGCCCGCCTTCTTCCTTGCGCTGGAGCCGCAATACGAGCGCATAAAGGGCAGCTTCATGCGAAACGTGCTGCAAAAATCGCTGCCCGGCGGCCTTGCCATAACCATCGCCATAATACTGGCCAACGCGCTGGTGCACATTCTCAATTGCACGCAGCCCCAGCTTTCCACAATGTGCGTATACATCGTGGTGGTGGGCGGTATGTTCGTGCTGCTCAAGGTGAGCCAGCCGCTTACGCTGCTGCGTAAAATAATATTCTTCGGTATGATAGGCGTTTTTGCGGGCGCGGCGCTGCTGTTCCCCGCCTTCTTCGAGATATACCCCATCACGCCGCCGCAGATACTGGCCACCGTGATACTCAGCGCGGCCGTTCCGCTTTTGATGGTGCTTATGGAAAAGCTTATGTCCAAGGTCTACGCCTGGATAGACAGCGCAAAATCCAAGCGCAAAATGATGAGCCGCGTATTCCAGGCTTTCGATGATGAATAAGAAAGGTTTCGCGCGCGCGGTATTCATTGTGGCGGGGCTTGTTTTGATAGCGGATACGCTGTTTGTGCTGACCCGCTCAAACCCCAATCTGGGTGTGGTGCTGCCCGCGCTGCTGGGCGCGCCGCTTCTTTTGTACGGCATTTTCAAAAAAACGCTGGACGAATTTTTTCGCAGGAGAGCCGGACGCGTTATAAAATGGGTATTCATTGGCGGATATATTTTTCTGGCCGCCGTTTTTGGTACATTCACTGCTGCGGCGCTTTCCGCCTCGGCCACGGCGCCCGCGCGGGGCGCGCAGGCCGTTATAGTGCTGGGCGCGGGAATACGCGGCGATCAGGTGAGCCTGTCGCTTAAAAACCGGCTTGACGCGGCGGCCTCGTATTACGCGGAAAACCCCGCCGCCGTCATAGTGGTCTCGGGCGGCTATGGCGCGGGCAAGGAGGTAAGCGAAGCGCACGCCATGGAAAAATATTTGCTGTCCATAGATATTCCGCAGTCCTCCATTATAAAGGAGGAGCGCGCCACCACCACCAGCGAAAATTTTCAGTATTCCAAAGAGATATTGGATGGTATGTTTCCGGAAGGCTACGATAGCGTTTACGCCACTAACGATTTTCACATACTGCGCGCAGGCATGTGTGCCGCCGCAGCCGGGTTGGAGGCGCAGGGTATTTCGGCGCCCACGCCCGCCACAATAGCGCCCAACTGCTTTATGCGCGAGGCGCTGGCGCTTTTATACACATACGCTTTCGGCGCGTAATACTAATACTGATATCAAATTAAAAGCAATACTTTTAATTTGATGAGCCTCGCTTTGCAAGGCTCATGTTCTGCGCCAAACGGCGCAGAACTCGTCTCATGCCATCCCATACGTGCTTCGCACTATAAAAAACGTTACCGTTTTTTATATGGGATTGGTATAATTCCGAATTAAAACATCTGTTTTAATTCGGAAGCGCCGCGCAATTTTGAGCGGTATTTCACAGCATATTTTCGAATCTTTTTATGAGCAGCTCGGGAGATTTGCATTCCAGCGGCAGGGTGTCCCACAGCCGCTCCGCCATTGTGTACAGCGTATGCACGGAGGAAAATTCGTCCACCACAATGCGCGCGTTCGCCGTTTTCGGCTGAAAATAGGCAAAGGAGTCCTCCTTTATCCAGGCGTTCATGCCGGGCACATAGTTTTGCACCTGCTCCGGCAAAAGGCCCGCCTCCACGCCCGGCGTCTTCCTGAGCTTGCTCAAAAAATCCACCATATCCCGCACGAAGCTCTTGGTGGGTATTTTTACTCGCCGTCCCATATACGTATTCAGCATGGGAAATTCCATATGCTCCTGTTCGCATATATCGCTTATCATGTTATCGTACACCAATATGCGGCTGTTTTTGCCGGAGGCTAAAAAACGCTGTACGCACCTTTGCCCCTGCTTTTGAAATCTGTCCAGCGCGGCCGCCTCCGCATCGGTCACGGCAGCGCCAAGCAGTGCTTCGGAAACGTGCCTGCCGCCCATTATGAAGCCGGTCGCCGTGTTTATAAAGGCGTATTGCCCGGCCGGACGCTTCAGCCTTTTGGCAATTGCTATGTCGCCTATGTCCGAATGTACGTCGCGCGAATTAAGGTACTTCAGCAGCGGCGAAAAGCCTTCTCGCATATTTTCCAGATAATATTCCATATGCTCCAGCGTAAAATCGTCCTCAAATATGCCGCTGTACAGATTGGAGGGGTCTTTTTTGTAGCGGGAACCTATAATGGTGATCTTGCCCTTTACCGAATACATGCTATCGAAAGCGGCGGGCAGAGTGCTGTGCGAAAAATATATCTGCGCGCCCGTGAATGCGCACACGGGCAGCCAAAACTTTAATATGCCGAATATCTGCTCTATCGGCCGGTTCAGGAATATCATTAGGTTAAATCTGCTGCCGCGACCCGCCAGCTTCAAAAATTTGTTTTGTATGCTGCGCGCTATGGGCGAGGAGGTATAGTATTCCTCTGGGTTATATTCGTAGCTCCATGCCTCGGCCGGTTCCTCCTGCGCAAAAAACACGTTTAAAAAATAATCCAGCGCGTGCTTTTTGCCCATTATTCCCTTGTATACGCCGTGGCGCGCCTCATACAGGCAGGCGCTGCTGATGCCCTTGGGCGCCACGCTGCGGAAGCTCTCGCCCGTCATCCAGGCCAGCAGCATATCGGAAAGCGTGTTGGATTCGGAAATTTCCTCGTTTAACACGGAGCTCAAAAAATGCTCCAGCGCGTGTTTTTGGGTGCGGGCGTCCTCCTCCAAAAGCGCGCGCATTATTTCGTCAAAATATCTGGATTTGGGTGTGAGCTCTGTCACACCGTTTTTCCACTTGCTTATCATGCTCGGGTGCAGATGCACGGCTGCGGCAAGCCTCTTGCCGCTCATGCCCAGCAGATCCATTATATATGCAAGCGGTGTTTGCGTCTTCCTGGCCATCTGTTGTGTCCTCCATATATGATGTCAAACCGGCACTGGTGTAATATAGACCGCGCAAATATCATATTAAATTAAAAACTAGAGCATAGCGGCTCTAAAGTCTGCCCTTATAGGCTCCCTGTCCGTTCAGCAAAAAATTTGTTTTGCCTCCCGCGATATATTCCTGCTCTTCATCCGAAAGAGCGGGCGATGCGTCCAACTGCTGCACATAGCCCATCATTTCATCCGTGACTTCAAGACCATATTTTTCACTAACCAATTTAAAATGCTCCAACGTATCGCAGGCCATGAACTCCTCCACCACCTTGCTGCGCACGGTGTCAGATAAATTCTCCACTATCTGCTTTATCATGCGTTCGCTCCTTCCCTGTTTTGCGCCGTTCTTAAAATGCCGGACGCGGGGTTGCCCATCTCCAGCTTATAATTCACCTGTTTTTTGCAGCTGTCCAACATGGGAAGCAGCAGCATATCCCTTATGCGTATCATTTTTTCATTTTCGTTGTGTATAGTAAAAAGCAGTTCCAAATCATCGCAGCCTCTTAGAGACTCCGCAAAGGCGGAACACATAGTCACCGAAAGCCCTTTCCCCGAATCCCTAAAGGATACCGCCAGCTGCCTGAATACAAGCGATCTGCCGTCCGTGGAGGTAACTATGCCTATGGCGGCGGGACGCCCGTCGCGCAGAGCCAGTATGCTGTGCTTCATGTCCACCCTGTCCACAGGGTCTGTCAGCAGCGAGAGCGGGTCCAAAAGCAGGGGAAATTGATTGACCAGTGTAGGTAAGTATTTCTTGTATTTGTCCTTTGATATTTCGGAAAACGGCTTATATTCATATCCAGCGTTCTCAAGGCGCACAAACAGCCCCTTCCATTTTTCCCGCACCTGAGTGTGCAGCAAAGAGAGCCTGTCATCCGTTATATGGCAGCGGTATACCGTGGAGTTGGAGCAGGGCGTATAGCCGCAGCTCTTGAGCGCGGCCTCCATCGCTGCTCCGTAAGAATGCTCGCTCAGCACCCTTGCGAATATTCGCCGCGCATAGGGCGGAAGGTTTTTCCGCGCGGCCTCCAGCGCCATGACGCAAAGCCCGCTCCCGCGATAGCCCTTTTCTATAAAAACGTGGTCTATCTCCCAATCCCTTTTGGAGCTGTCGTGGCTCAGAAAAACCGCTCCGGCCGGCTTATCCTTATCGAATGCTGCCATTACCACGCCGCCATATACGAACGCGTGCTTTATATGGTATTCCAACGCGCCGACCGCGCCGGGAAAGTGCTTGGTAAGCTCTATCGGCGTGACCGCTCTAAACTCTATATCTTTGTTGTTCATTGTTACCCCTTAAAAAATAAGTCTTCGTTATTGTGTGTGGGTTTACAGTAATTTAATGTTGCGCATGGCGCCGGCGTAATAATTTTGGGAAACCGCCATTTTAGGGACTACTAAAAATTGCCGCGCTATATGCGGATCACACGGTGAATATTGTAACAAAACAAAAGAGTATTTTCAATATATCTATCGTAGAAAAGCCGCTTAACCCTCCGTTTGGGGCGGCTGATACAGCTGTGGTTTTATAAAAATATGCTCGGTGGCTGATAGGCCGTGATCTATTCTGCGGCAAAGCATTTCGACCGCGCGCCTGCCAAGCTCCTCCGTATTTTGCTCCATAACGAGCGGCGGCCGCTTTAGCCTTTGCGTGCGCCGCATACTGCCCGTATCCGAATATTCCAGCGAAAAATGGTCGAAGGTGGCGAGGTCTATATCGTCCGGTATATAGTAGTCCAGCTCGTCGCATATTTGCAGCACATTGTTTATTGTTATGCTGGCCATCAAAAGCAGCGCCGTGGGGTGGTTCTTTTGCGCCAGGCGGCGGTATATATCCTGCTTGCGCGCCGGGCGGCCCTCCTCAAAAAGCGTCCTCTGCGGCTTTAGCCCGTGCTCCTCCATCACGTCCGTATAGCCCTTGTAGCGGTCTGTTTGCACGGAGGTGTTCACGGAGCGCTCGTAGGCCATGTATAGTATGTCCTTGTGGCCGCGCGCTATGAGCTTTTCCGTGAGTATGCGGGTGCCCGTGTAGCCGTCCGATGTAACGAAGCTGGCGTCCAGCCCCTGTATGTACCTATCCAGAAAAACCAGCGGAAATTCTTCCTCCACCGCCATCTGGTAGAGCTTCAAATTTTCCTCGTTGTCACTGGGCATAACTATCATGCCCTCCATCATGCCGGATTTATACAGCTCCAAATATCTGCGCTCCAGCTCCATATTTTCGCGCGTGTTGCACAAAATGAGCTCGTAGCCGCACTTTCGCGATGTTTTCTCTATGGAATCCACGAGCGACATAAAAAAGTCCGTATTCAGCTCGGGCGTTATGCAGCCTATTATGTTCGTTTTGCTGGTTCTAAGACCCGCGGCTATGCGGTTTGGTATGTATATATATTCCTTGGCCACATCCATTATGCGCTGCCTTGTGGCGGGGCTCACTCTCACCTCTCTGTTGTTGAGCACCTTGGAAACCAGAGATTTGGATACGCCCGCCTTTTCAGCAATGAATTGAAGGCTTATTTTCTTCATGTTAGCTATCCCCTGACTAACCGTTTTTTTCGCTGCCATACTATGAATTGCACGTCTCACCCTCGATTTACAAATTATATCACAATTTTGAAACCTATGCTTCAAAAATTATATACAAAGCAAACTATTGCGCTACATGACAATTTTGTCACATAAAACAAGCTAAAGTTCATAAAATCGTAAGAAGTTAGTGCCTTACTTGTTAATATTTTGGTTTTATTATATAAATATGCAAGGGCAGAGCCGGAGCAAATAAAAATACGGGAGAGGGCAAATGAAGAAATTTTTTTACGCGGTAGCCGTTATTGTAAGCGCAATATGCCTTGTTAATCTTGGCGTACACGAAAACGAAGCCATAGATATGATACCCGATATGAAAAAATAGGCGAGGTGCGCTGCGATGAAAGAACAGTAGAAGCCGTCCGGCGGTATTGCGGGGCGGTTTTTTTGTGCGTCAAAAAAGCCCTCCTCCAAGGCGGCGCGGCGCGGAGAACACTTTCCCCGCGCCCTCCTTTTCAAAGCAATACCGAGCTGTTGCGGCTTGCCCTGTTTGCGCCGTGTTACCTTAGCTAATCAAACGTGCGGCACATCAGTGTATTCTGATATATCGTGGCTCACCGTGCATATATCGTCCAGGCTCAGCCCGGCAATGCTCTCGTGACCCGAGACCCGGCAAAAGCTCTTTAGCTCCGCCTTGAGCGTGTTCAGATAGTTGGCCACGCGCGCCGCCGCCGCTTCCGTGTGGAGGTTTTTGCGCAGACCGGCATCCTGCGTAAGCGCACCCATGGGGCAGGTGCCCTTGTTGCACACGCGGTACTGCATGCAGGCGGCGGACATAAGCGCCGCCGAGGCTATTGCCACCGCGTCCGCGCCCATGCACAGCGCCTTGACGATATCGCCGGAGCAGCGGAAGCCGCCCGTTATTACAAGCTGCATATCTATGCCGTGCGCGTCCATAAAGCGGCGCGCACGGGAAAGCGCGTAAAGCGTGGGAACGGAGCTTGCGTCCCGCAGATACTTGGGGCTCGCGCCCGTCGCGCCGCCCCTGCCGTCTATAGTCACAAAATCCGCGCCGGTGGCGGCGATCACCTCAAGATCCCGCTCTATGTGCCCGGCGGCTATCTTTATGCCCACCGGCCGCCCGCCAGATTGCTCGCGTATATCCTCCACCAGCGCCTTGAGGTGGGCGGTAGAGTCTATGCCGGGGAAGCGTGAGGGGCTTATAACGTCCTTGCCCACCGGCTTGCCTCTCACCTGCGCTATCTCCTCCGTTACCTTGCTGCCCGGCAGGTGGCCGCCCATGCCCGGCTTGGTGCCCTGGCCTATTTTGAGCTCTATCGCGTCGGCGGCGCGCAGGTTTTCGGACGTTACGCTGTATAGATTGGGAACGTATTCGAAAATATAGCGATAGGCCGCCTCCCTCTCCTCCGGCAGTATGCCGCCCTCGCCACTGCACATGGCGGTTTTGGCGGCGGCTGAGCCCAAAGAGAGCGCCGTTTTCACCTCGCGCGAGAGCGCCCCGAACGACATGTGCGAAATATACACGGGCATATCTATAACCATGGGCTGCTTAGCCTTCGCGCCGATCGTTACGGAAGAATCCACCTCCGCGTGCTCTTCCAGCGGGAAGGGGGAGAGCTGCGCGCCCAGAAACAATATATCGTCCCAGCCGGGCACGTGCAGGCGGGTGCGCATGGGCTCTATTATGGATTCGCCTGTAAGCGCCATGTTGTGTATGTCCGCCATGTGGCGCTCCGCTTCGTCCGCCGCCCGAAAATATTCGCGCGGGTAGGCCAGATCGCCCGCCAACGCCTCGGGAGAGCTTTGGTCAAGCCCCTCCTCTATTGCTATCTCCTCCAGCATCTCCATGCTTTCCACCAGCACGGAAAAGCTGGCGCGGGGCGCGCCACACACAGGGCAGACCCAATCCCCCGCCAGCGCGGCAAAGGCCCCGTCCACCGCCTCGTCGTGCGTGTTGCCGCAGATGCCGCATTCATAAACCCCGCCGCCCGCCGCCTGCGCCGCGGGCGCGCTCTGCGTCGCCGCTGCCGTTTCGGTTCCGCTTATGGGCGAAAAGCTGGCCTTGGGCGCGCCGCACACCGGGCAAGCCCAATCCCCCGCCAGTTCGGCAAAGGCTCCGTCTGCCGCCTCGTCGTGCGTATTGCCGCAGATGTTGCATTCGTAGATCATAATAAACACCCTCCCTTTATAGCTTTTATATTACGTTTTCTGTTTGCAAAACATTGTTTCACAACCACATACAAAGCGCCTCGGCGCAGCGTATGCCGTCCGCCGCGGCCGACATTATTCCGCCCGCGTAGCCCGCCCCCTCCCCGCAGGGAAAGAGCCCGCGCAGGCTGGCCTCAAAGTTTTCGCTGCGCACTATGCGCACGGGCGAGGAGCTGCGCGACTCCACGGCCGTAAGCACCGCGTCCTCGGTATCGAACCCCTTTATTTTGGCGCCCATCGCGGGGATGGCCATTGTGAGCGCGTCCACTACATATTCGGGCAGGCAGGCGCGTATATCCGTGAAGCGCACGCCCGGGCGGTAGCTGGGAGCCACCCGCCCGGCACCCGCCGAAGCCCTGCCGGATAGAAAATCCCCCGCCAGCTGCGCGGGCGCTGTGTAGCCTCCGCCGCCCAGCAGGTAAGCCGCGCGCTCCAGCTCGCGCTGGTAGGCTATGCCGCCCAGCGCGCCGCCGCCGAAATCCTCCGGTGTAACGCCCACAAGCAGCGCGCCGTTTATGTTCGCTTTGTCCCGCAGATATTCGCTCATGCCGTTTGTGACCAGCATATCCGCCTCGGAGGCCGCGCCCACCACGCTGCCGCCCGGGCATACGCAAAAGGAGAAAACACTGCGTCCGCCCCCTAGGTGCACCGCCGCTTTGTAATCGGCGGCGGGCAGGTTTTTGAAGTCCGCCATATCGCCGTATTGCGCGATGTCTATATCGCGCTGGAGGTGCTCTATGCGCACGCCCACGGCAAAGTTTTTGGGCTCCATATATACGCCGCGCTCCGCCAGCATAAAGAAGGTATCGCGCGCACTGTGTCCTGTGGCCAACACCAGCGCGCGGGTATTTATAAGCTCTGTCTCGTGGCCGCACCGCACATATACGCCGCGCAGCTCGCCGCCCCTCGTTTCAAGCTCGCAAAGCGTTGCGCCGAAGCGCACCTCACCGCCCAGCGAAAAAATATTTTGCCGTATGCTTTTCACCACGCCGCGCAGTATGTCCGTGCCTATGTGCGGCTTGGCCAGATAGGTCACGTCCTCCGCCGCGCCCGCGCGGAAGAATTGATCCAGTATGAAGCGGTGGCGTATGTCCTTGGTGCCCGTGGTGAGCTTGCCGTCCGAAAAGGTGCCCGCGCCCCCCTCGCCAAACTGCACGTTGGAGGAGAGGCAAAGCTCGCCCGAAGCGAAAAAGCGCTCCACATCGGCGGTGCGGGTGTCCACATCGCGGCCGCGCTCCAGCAGTATGGGTCTGAGACCGGCGCGCGCCAGCATCAGCGCGCAAAAAAGCCCGGCAGGCCCGCTGCCCGCCACCACCGGACGAAAGGCGCACTTTAGCCCGGCAAAGGGAAAATGGTATATGTCCTCGGAAAGCTCCGCGTATGTGCCCGGCCTGGGCGAACTGCCCGGCTTCAGCTCCACGGCCAGCGAAATAACGTAGAGCGGGCTGTTTTTTCGCCGCGCGTCCACCGCCTGCCTCAGCCGCTTCACGCCCAGGATGGCTTCGCGGGCAAGGCCAAGCCTTTTGGCGGCGGCGTTCTCCAGCATACCCTCGTCAAAGCCCGGCTTCATTTTTATATCGTCAAGTTTTATCAAATCCAGATCCTCTTTAGGTATTGTTTACGCAACATTGTTTCGCTTGGCCCTCCTTGCGCGCCTCACGCTCAGGCCGTACCATACGAATATGAGCGCCAGCCCCGCAAACAGCACGGGCATAAACCACCCGGGTAGGGGTGCCGACCACATCACGCAAAACATTATCACCCCGAAAACAAAATTGAGCAAGGCCTTTGTGCATATCATAAGGGTACGCGTCAACCTCACCACGGGCAGGTAAAAGCTGTCCTGCGGCGAAGCGGGCATATTCCATATTCCGGGGAAAAACTCCAGCGCCGTCAAGCCGGCATAGAGCGCTATGGGCACCAGCAAAAGCAATTGCATACCGTTTTTGCTGCCGTAGCTGTCCACCTCGCCCCGAAAATTATAGTGCATGGGCAGCGTTTCGGGCACGGCCGCCCAATTCGCTATAACATATATTATGAGCACGGCCAGCAGCCCCGCCGCGACTATCTCCAGCGCTTTTTCAAGCGGTGTAAACTTTATTTTCATACGCTCTGCTCACCTCAAACGCCTATTTATTCGCTCTTATGCGCCAAATCAATATTTTATAACATTATAACTCATTATTGCCCATAGTGAAATGTTTTTGCGCCCCAGGGCGGCTTGCAAGGCGGCGCACCGCTGTGTTATAGTATTTCCGATAAAAGTTTTAAGAATTTTGCGGGAGGTACGGATTTGTACAAATTGATTGAGGTATCCGGCCATACGGGCGGCGAATGCCACCTGCT
>CAYXFB010000058.1:0-17133 GCA_964464145.1 uncultured Christensenella sp. | reverse complement strand
CCTCATTTCATATAGCTTGTTTTTCCCGGCCTCGAATTTTATCAACCGTATCCACTTTTTTGCGGTGCTGCCACTTGCGGATTTTCTTGCACCGCTCACAAATATCTATTTCTTTGCGGCTCATGACCTGTGCCCCACACCGGCGGCAGTATTGTGGCTTTATACGCTGCAGGCTGACGCACTCATCACAATTACTCTCGCCGGCGGTGCAACCGTCCAGATCGTCCCACAGCATGCACATATCCTTTTGCCAATACTCGCCAAATTCCATACTATTGCGATGCAACTTGAGTAAATAAAGCAATTTTCTTACCAGCTTTTTCTTCTGCTTATCCTCTTTTTTGCGCTTGCGAATATCCGCTTGCCACTCCGGATGCACCATGTTTTCATGTTTTCCACGCACCTGCAGCGCAGTTCTATCCATCTTGTCCGCTATCTGTTCATAACTGAAACCGCGCTTGTGCATATCCAGTAACATCCGCACTTCATCTTCTTGCCAAGATCGCGGCGCCGCCCGTAATGGCCGATGCTTAATCTTCAGATCGTGGATACGGCGCTTTATCGCGCTCTCTGAACGCCCGAAATATTTGCTCAAGTCACGGTAAGTGTATCTATACTGCGCCAGCATAGTCTTAAGCGCATTATCATCTCCACCAGTCCACGGTGTATTATGCGGACGAATATTGTTTTGTTGGTCTATCCGGCGCTTTTCCTTTGCCCACTCCGGCTCGGGACCAAGTATCCCCGGCTCCAATTTCGCCCAGTCAAAAAGATTTTTGTTGGGCTCAGCCCACTTCCAAAACGCGCCCATATCTATCACTCTAAAGCGATTCTTATCTACTCTGTGGTATTTTATAGGGCAACCGGCGCGCTCCAACTGTCCGATGAAGTACCCCGAACCGCGAGATCCTGATTTATCGAATGCCACCAGCAACTGATTAAGCGAAACCCTATCGCTGCTGTCAAGATGAGCT
This sequence comes from uncultured Christensenella sp., assembly GCA_964464145.1. Taxonomy (GTDB): domain Bacteria; phylum Bacillota; class Clostridia; order Christensenellales; family Christensenellaceae; genus UBA5399. The sequence continues at coordinate 16,159 of CAYXFB010000058.1, read as the reverse complement.
CCAAGACCCTCTTTAAAGGCTTTAATCTTGATAGCATTTACGCTTCTGTTTAGCTTCTTGGCGATCCCGGGTATTGCTACCATTCCCCAGCTGTCCTGCAGGTAAGCGACCTCTTCCGCTGTCCAGTTACGCCCTGTCTTCAATCCGAGCTTGTGCAGTTTATCATGAACAGCAGATACTGTTCGTCCGAGGTGCGTTGCCACGCCTTTTATCGATGTTGCGCCGATATTCTGCTTTAGATAATCTATTTCAGATTCGCTCCATTTAACGTATTTGCTCACGTTTCGCCCTCCTTTCCCCAAAATCCTAATACAGTCAACGCAAGTCAACGCTAACCGCCCATCTAGGTCTATTGCCCAGCCAACAGCCCATACTCCACCGTCTCAATCACCACATCCACATAAGGCTGCTCGGCGTACCACTTGCGCACCACGCACTCCACAACGGCACTGTCATCGTGATAAGCGATTTTATTTAAACTGTCCAGTATTACCTTGGCCACATTATCCACATCAGGTACCTTCGTGGGGCGGATTTGCCCGGCTGCCATCATCGCCTTGCGCTTCACCGGCTTGCTCTGCGGAATGCCCATATACACGTCTATATGCGCCTTAATCGCACCCTCAAAATATCGTCCGCCCTGGCTCGTGTAGCATGTTTTGACAAGATTTTCGTAATATACCGTCTCTTTGGGCGTAAATGATCTGCCGTCCTTTGTGAATCGTGGCCGCCCTTTGCCGCGCGGCTCTCCGGGCACTGTAAATTCAAACCTCATTGCGCTTTTCCTCTCTAAGCTCGCCACGCACCTGATAACACGCCGTTTGCGCGTATCTAACCGGATACTTGGGCTTATGCTCAACAACGCGATTTATGGCTGTATACAGCGTATCGTCGTCAAACTCGGTGATCATGTCCATGAACTCATCAAGCATGACAGTATCAGCTTCGCCGCCGGGTAATATGCAGAAATGTTCTTGAAAACGGGTGACAGCCCTTTGTCTTCTCTTGCTGAATGAAGAATTCGGCTGCTGCTTCCAGCACCTATTATCATTTTCATCATCATCCTTTAGTTTTATTTGATTTGATTTGATTTGTTCATTACTGCATACATTTTTTGAGTTATTGCATACATTTTCGGCGTTTTTGTCGTCAATATCTAGTAGCCAGTACTTTGAGAGGTCTCTGTTTTTCTTTCTTCTGGTTCCAGCTTCCCAACGTTTTTGTATACCTTGCGATGTAAGTACGTTATTGTCCCTATACATTTTTTCATCAAGCAGACCACACCGGACCATAGCCAACACAACCTGCCCAACGAGCTCATAGGTCAATTTCATTTCATCAGCAAGCTTATACAGTAGATTATCTGAACACAGAGTGAAATACCCCTCGCGGAATATCGCACAAAGCACCCTAACGGCACATATCTCGCCCTTGACACCAAATTCTGAACGTAGACGCACGAATTTCGGGTCTATGTAGTAATCAACATCAAGGGAAAAATATTTTATGCCTTGTTCTGTTGGTCTTGCCATCGTCGCTCCGTTTCCTCTCTCGCGGCATCCGGCCGGAGGCGTTGTCCTGCGCCGCCTGTAGGCCGTATCCGCTGTTGTTATCTGTTTGCTATATATTCATAATGCCCACCGGGTGTATCGCAGGTTCATCGGAATTTGCGGGCTATTATTCGTGTTACGCCGTGCGCTTCTGCTTGTGCACCTCGGTGCGCTCAAACTCCAGCATGCCGTTCTTACTCTTTACATTGAGCTTGGCGGCGTAGTTCAGATTTACCGAAAAGCTGTCAATGTCCTCGTCAAAGACGCTGAGGCACAAAGCTTTGATTGCCCGGAAGCACTCGTCCTCGGCGTCCATTCCGGTGACAGCGCTCAGTTGCAGCTCCACCGACTCTTCAAATTTATTTCGCTCATATCTGCCTTTCTCGCGGCGGCGCCACTCCTGGGCATCCTCGCATGTGCAGTTATTCATGGCGTAGTATTCCGGGTCATACTGGCCCTCGGCGGCTATATCAAGTTGTATGGGCACCTGAGATTCGCAGAATGGGCACACGCTCATGACCGGTTCGCGCTCCGGCGGTTCCTCGGCTCCCACGCAGCTGCTGCATAGATCGTCCTCTACCCAATAGCACCCGCCCTCGCAGGCGTGGTCATCGGTACAGCCGCACACCCGGCATTTACGTGGCTCTGTGGATTCTTTGTTCTCGGTATCTTTAACGTCGTTCTCAGTATCCTCATCATCGTCTTCGCTTCTGTCAGTTCTGTAGTAATAGGCTTCCGCAATGTCGTTCTCGTCAAGAGTAACACCGAGCTCGTCCATCTCCTCATCACTGGGCAGTTCAAGATTTAAATCTGCTATACTCATTTTCCCTCTCCTTTATAAACTGTCGCTTATGCGCCTGCAGGCCGCCCTCAGCGCGCCCTTATACTTGTCCTGATCTTCCGGCGCCATTGCCGTTAGAGTGTTTGACAGCTCGCCTATAACGCGCTCAAACTCGCCGTATAGCGTGCGAAATTTAATTATCTCTTCGTTGGGCGCGCGTTTTGCGAGATCCCTCAGCTGGCTGAGTTCCACAGATATATCCGGCGGGATAACCTCCACCGTGACCGGCTCCGGCGTTGTGCCTTTTACCTCGGCAAGTTCACGTTCCAGCCGCGCGACTTCCTCGGCGCTTTTTTGGGCCGCATTCTTTTGCTGCTTGAGCTCTTTTTCCAGCTTAATAGCGTCTTTAACTTTTTCGGTCGAGGCCCTGCACGCCATTTCGGCGGTCTCCAGCCGCGACGCGATGTCATTTCCGGTTTTGGTAAGCTCAGATATATCAAGCTGCAGGTCTGCGTTCTTCTTGCGCTCCTCGTTCAGCTCCTTTATTACAGCCTCAAGTTCGCGTGTGCTCATGTCCTCCACATTATTCGCTTCCACAAACTCCTCCCGCTCGGCACCGGGCAATTTCAGCAGCTCCAACGCCTTGGTATAGGGCAGACTTTGCATTGCCTCAGAAGCCGGTTTTAGGCCGTATTCGTGGTATATGGACATCAGGTTCTGCGCAGTGCGCTCCGAATACTCCACGTTCTCTATAAGCCAGTTTTTCCAGTTACCGTGACCGATCATCACTTTGGCTTCCACCAGCCTGCGGCCGATCTCCACGGACGCCTGCAGCAAGGTATTGCGCGCCTGCTCCTTAATGACGTTTATCTCAACGGCGATCTGATCTATATTTCTGGTTGCGCTCACCTCATTCATGAAACCTTCCTCGCTTTCCTGGTCTTACGATTCCTGTGCTGCTCCAAAAAACGCTCTATGTCCTCTGTTTTACTTGCGTTTTTAAGCCCGCGGCACTGCACCATTTTTCCGGCTTTGCCGAATTCGATGGTATAGTATGGCTCATCCGGCGCGCTCTTTTTACGTATACAGCAAAGCACGGTATTGCCGTCTGCATATTGCTTCGCGTAGCCGCCCACGCAATGCTTGAGTGATTTGCCCTCGTCTATTATTTCCTTGCTTGAGGCAAACGGGCGCATGATCAGCGTTTTGCTTTCATAGAAATATTTTTCTTGGAGTGCGGCCGCGCGCTTTTGTATCTTCGCGTCCAGTATCGCGTCGCGCTGGTACTGTATGCGGGCAGATAGCTCAGTGTGCATGGCGTGAAGATCCCTGGGAAAGCATATTGCGTCGTCCGCTATGCCCATATCAAGCTCACTGCATTGGTCCCAATAGTCTTTAAGCTCGTACAGATATATGCGATCCTGACTAATCTTTTGCTGTTTGAGCATATAATTAGATAATTTTTCAACGCTACGCCCACAGCGGCGAGCAAGTGCCGTTAAATAATCTAGGTCGAATTTAAGGGAATCGCATAGCTCCGCGCATTTCTGCATGGTGATATGCCTGCCCTGCTCCTTATATACTTTATGCAGCTTCAGCATACCCGCAGATAGCTGTATTTTTTTGGCCTTGACCTCGCTTAATTCCTGCTTACCCAGCTTCAGCACCTTCTCCGCAGTCTTGCCCTGCCAGTTAACCACACCGCGGGTATCCATTTGGTTAAGCTTGTCTTTGATTATGCGGTGGTGCCCCATTTTATACAGGTACTCCAGGCAGGGATAGCGTAGCGCCATATCAAGTAACCGCACGTGCGAAGGGTGGCCGTCCGCGTCGCGGGTGTGGCATAGCTCAGCCAACTCCTTAACGCAGCAGCGCTCCATACTAGTGCCCGATAGTATTTTGTAAAGCCGATCCACATCCTCATAATATCTGGTGTTCCACCCGCCGTAGAAACTACAGCGCATTTCCGACTTTTTGCAGAACCGCATACGCTTCCATACATAGCTTTTATTGGCCCAGCCGTCGTATACCTTCGTGAATTTCATGCCGCCCTTACCCGCGCGGAAAACAAACAGGTCAAACACATTCAATGTTGTTTTTACCGCTCTGTAATCACCGCTGTAATCCCGCTCGTAGAAAACCCCCGCCGCGGTTATGACTCCCGGCTCTTTGCCCGGGTAATAATACAGCACATACACGCTGTGCACGCGATAGTTGCGGCTTCTGCCGCCGTCCAGCACTGTGATATTGGCGCCGCATTTAGGGCATGTGCCCCACCGGTCGTGCCGCCATTCCGTGTCCGCGGGAAGAGCCATATCTTTATTGCAAGCAGTGCAGTGTCCATAGAGCTTCTTTTTGTCGCGGTACTTAAAAAGATATCGCGGTATCATTTTGTCGCAGGCGTCAAAGCACTCCTTTGTAACCGGTATGGGCATGTTGTTCAAAATATCCTCAAAGCCTTTGGCGCGATCAAAGTTCTTATAACTGCCGGGTTTCATCCATTCTTTACCTTCCATCGCTCAGCCCTCCAGCAAACTGTCCAGACCGATGTCAAACCCGCAAGCGCTTGCGGGTTTGACAGGCTCCGCTTCGCCATCCGGCTTGAGCCCAAAGTATTTCAATACGATATTAAAGCCTACATCCGGCGGCACCACGCCGCAGTTACCGCTTTTGTGCTTGCGGGCATAGTCCTCCATCTTCTTTAAGCTGCCGGCAATGGTTTTATCTTTATCAAGTATTTTTTCTGCAGCGCCGGGATGGCCCTGCAGGTAGCTTGTCAAATATTCGCCCACGCACTGAACATATGTGTCGGCCGATTTTGCGGCCATCTCGTCACGTATTTTATCTATAGCTTTATCCAGCATAGCTGTATCTCCTCTCAATAATCCGTATATACCTCGGCGCCGGTCAGCATTTGCACCACCCGCCGGAATTCATTCTCGTTGCTCCTATCGTCCGATAGATGCAGCAAGTATATCTGCTTTACCTTGGTCATATCATTCTCGTGAATGAAGCCCCTGAGCGCTTTCAGCGACATATGCGAACGCATCACGCGCTTGTTAAGATCCGTCTGCGCAGCGTCCATGCGGTCGTAGTCATAGTTCGCCTCGATCATAATATGTGTGAGCCCTGGGAATTTGTACTTGATATAGTATGTGTCGGTCGCAAAAAGCAGCCGCTCGTTGGTTTTAACGCTTCGGAGCATATATCCGAACGGCTGCGCGCAGTCGTGCTGTACATCAAACGGCATAACTACCCATGTACCCAGCACAAATCCCCCCATAGGCTCCACGATCTTCAACCTGTGCCCCGAAAGAGCGAGTGCAGCCGCACTGCCCCGCGAGCAGTACAGATCAATGCCATTTTGCATTATATGCGCTGCTGCCTTGCTGTGGTCACCATGCTCATGTGAGAGCAGACACCCGGCGCAATCGGACAGCCCGAATCCGGTCATTTCCTGTAGCTTGCGGTATGGCAAGCCGCACTCAAGCAATACCTTGGTTTCTCCATCGCTTACGGTGTAGGCGTTGCCCTTCGAGGACGAGGCTAAAACTTTGATTTCCATATCAATAATCCGGATTGTCGGATATATGCGGCTGCTCACTTTCAGCAGTTGGCGCCGCGGTTGCTTCGGGCTCGGCTGCCGCCGGCGCTTCCGGAGGAGCTTCCGCCACAGTGGGCTCGCTGGTGATCTCACCGGTGTCGGGGTCGACCTCATAGTCGTCTACCACTATTGTGTTGGCATTCTCCGCTATCTCCTGCTGTGTGTCGGCGTATGCCGCGTCCTGTTCGGCGACGCGCGCGTACTTTATTAGGAGTGACTTATCGTCAGAAGAATTGATGATAGGTTTGCACGCTCTGCCTATGACCGTCTTTTTACACATCTCTTCGGTGAATTTTCCGTGTGTGCTGCCGGGCGATACTGCGCCCTTATCATTTACCGGATTCATTTTGCTTTGTTTCCAGGCTTGTTTGATCTGCTCCATCGTCATGATAGTGCATATCTCGCTATCGTCGTTATATACGACAGTGCAGTACGCGGCCACGATCTTTTCCTTGGCCACATTGCTCAGCCTTTGGGCGTGCTTCGTTATGACTGTTCTGCCGCGGCGCTTTTCGTATTCAAATTCATCTTCTGTGTAAACCACATCAGCGTAAATATCAGCTATTTCCGGACACACGCGCTTTGCTACCGCCATTGTGCCAAAGTATGAGCGCTGTAATGTAAGCTGGTTTCCGTAGGCTATGAAGTAACACTGCTTCTTATCCGGTGACAGGCCTTGTACTACCATCGAAAGCAGCGAATTGGCTATGCTGTCGCGAGTGCACACCTCAAGCGCCTTTTTACCGCTTTTATCCTTTACTTCCTGCAGCGCAAGCCAGGCCTGTTTCATAGCGTTTTCCGCTGAATAGTTGGCCGGAAAATGCAGTTCTCCGGTCTCTTGAAACTCGCGCACCTTGTTTGCTACCACGTCGACCGTGTCTTTTTTTATTATTGCCAATTGATTATTACTCATTTGGTATACTCACTTTCACAAATTTATATTTCGCGTTATCACGTTGCCACTTTGTAGTTCCCGCCTTATACCGCTTATGGCGTATATCGTCGCCGCTATCTTCTTCAACTGCCGTACACTTTGCCAGCTCCTCCGGCGTATCGGCTATTGCTATAGGCAGGTAAAACCTGTCTTTTGTAACAGCCATATATACAGTCTGCGCCATCTTACGCCGCCTTTCCGAAATACTGCTCATAGTATGCTAGTCGCCTGTCAAACACCGGCTTATCCTCCGGGTACAGCACTATTTCTGTTAAACGTTTCAGTCCACATTTGCGGCAAAATGCTTCGTTGATATATGGCACTAAGATGATATTGCTGTCACCAATGAGGTCCGTTAGGCAAGCGTCACATATAGGGAAACCGTTTCCGGTAAATTTAATGAGCTCCATAAATCCAAGCTCGATATATGGTATATTTCTTGTACTCCTCATCCATTTTGCCATTTTAAGCCACCTCCACTCTGAGCGCCGGATCTGTTCCCGACACCACCAGCCGGATCATCTGCCCCTCTGAGCGCTCCACCTGCGTCACGCTCTCTGCGTTGTCAATAATCACCGGCGCCGAAACACCGTAATGCCGCGACAGCGCGTTTATGATGTCGATACCAACATTTATACGCATGGCATTGTTTAAGTCTGCGTACGGCACACCGTCATAAGTGGCCTCGCAAACCTCCTCCAGACCGCCGCCTATCAATTCTTTGAACAGCCTGAACCGTGCCAGCTTAAAAGTGTTGTTTATCTTCTCCTCCAGCATACGCACCTTCGCGCGGGTGAATTCCTCGGTAAGAAACAGCTGCTTGTCGATCTCCTCAAGCTGCCGGGCAAGGTTGCGCTCCTCCTTTTCCAGCTCGGCAATACGCTTACGCTGGACTTCGTTGTTTTCGGCGCGCAGTATATTGCCCTGATGTTGCTTTAGCTGCTCCTGCAGGCCGGATATCTCCGCATTGTTTTTGGCTATAGCGTCGGTCTCGGCATCGTTGCGCTGCTTTATATACAGCTTTTGTTTCTCCGCCCGGAGATCCTCCATCTTTACGTCGTAGTCCGGCATAGCGGCCGGCACATATTCCGCTTCCGGTGGTAGCTGTGAAATAGTGGCCTCTATCTGCTGAACTCTTTCAAGGTGCTGCTCGGCTTGCTGCTTGAGCTCCTGCAGGCGTGCGGCCAGCGCTTTGCCTTCTACTTGGTTGGCTATGAGCTTCTCTGACTTCTGTACATTGAACGCTTCTATACCCGCGTTCACATCATCCTCTGGCAGGTTTTGGCCGCATGTGGGGCATACCCTGTCGCCTGTCCACTCCTGCGCGGCAATGCTCCTGTACGCCGCGCGCAGGGCTTCCAGCTGCTTTTCGACCGTGCCTATATCGCGCCGCGTAAGCTCAGCATCGTAGCGCGTGCGGCTTAGCTCGCTCTTAAGCTCGCTGCGCTGCTTATACACAGCCGTGTTCGCCTGCTCAAACTCCGCCTTTCGCTCGGCGTTGAACCGCTCGTTTTGACTGCGCAGGTCTAATATGGCGGCGTCTACCTTGCGCATAGCGTCCGCAAGCGTATCCGCGTTGTGAACCAGTTCGTTTTGTGCTTGGATGAATGCTATGCGCCCCTCTATGAGCTTTATTTCCTCGCGCTCGGCCTTTTCGTCTATTCCGTCCACGATAACCTTGTGCGCCTCGTCTATGCGTATAGGGAGCGCCTCGCGCGCTTCGTTTAGCTTCCTGCGCTCGGCCGCTATCTTCTTTTTGAAATCATCAATGCTGTGCTTGGCAAGCTCATTTGCAAGCCCGCTAAGCTCTTTGTTTTGGTATATTACATCGGCGTCGGTGATATCCCCGCACAGCTCCATCAATATCCTGCGCCTGTCCTGCCAGCGCAGCTGAGTGGAAAAGTAAAGTACATCCGTGAGCAGCCGGAATATGCTTTCCGGCGCAATCCCCTTTATATACTCATCGTACTCTCCCTTTTTCTTGGGTACCCCGTCAATGGAATAATTGGCCTCGTGCCCATCGAAAACCGCGTCGGCTTTGCCACGCTTCGTTTTCCACTTCTCGGTATACGCTTTTTTCAGCTCCACATGCAGCCCGTCTATTATGAGCAGCGCCTGCACTGTAGGCTCCACGCCCTTCTGTGCGGTGGCTCCGCTTGTGGCCAGCGGCTTGATGTTAAACGCCTTCGCGTTGCTTGAATCCTTATCAAACAGCAGCCACATAAAGGCATCGGCTATCGTTGTCTTACCAGTGGCATTGTCGCCGTATATGTTAGTCACGCCCTCTGCGAAATCAACCTGCAGGTTGCGTATGCCCTTGAAATTGGTCAGTATTATGGTCTTTAGCACTATGCGCTTCATATTTGACACCTCCTCGCGGTTGTGATAGTCTTGAGATACGTGATGTACAGTAGATTCCGCAGATGTGAGTTCCCGCTCCGCTGCGGTTTCTTCTTTTTTATCCAGGCATCGGCACCGTTCGCCGGGGTCTAGGTTTACCCCGCATACGGGGCATTTGTTGTAATATGGCATTACTGTGTTCCTTTCTTTTTTTCTTGGCCATGGTGTATAATATTCCCATGAAAGGAGGCGATATTTTGGAGATCAATTTTTCGAACACCGAGATAACTTTTGTTTATGGACATTTTTGCAAAAAACTTAAGCAACTTGAGCAGATTGCGGCTGCTCCAAACTGTCCTTTCGATAAAAAAACCATGAACAATGAACTTAAGCTACATAACTCTATTTTGCAAAAATTAGAAGAAGCTGTTCCAAATCTTGCAAATATGCGACCGTTCATTAAGTAAATTGATTAGTGCTCTGTAAAAAGCTCTGGCAGAGCACTTTTCATGTCGTCCACCATTTTTTTAACATCGCTGAGTTCTTCAACCGTGATAATATATGCCAATTTCTTATATTGTATTGGCCAAGCCTTAACTTGCTTTTTTTCACTTTGCCTAACAACTAACCATAGAAGTATTTTTATCAAAACCATCCGCCTTCATCCTCCTTCAAAAATAAAATGTTGTATATCGCTTTGCCGGCCGCCTTGTCGCGGCGAGCTTCAGTACGTCCGTTAGTTCCTCCCACCGCAGCTTCACCCCGCGATATTTGCGCTTGGGCAGCTCCGGGTTGATTTCGATACGCTGCGGAGCCACCGTTAGATCGTGCCACTTAGGTGCGCTGTCTCTGATCGGCGTTTCGGCTTCGCGCCGCCGCCGGCGTTGGACTCGCCACCGCGCCCACATCATTGCGAACATCAGTACGCCCGCTATGCCTATCCACTCGCCGCCTAATGCCGTGCCATGTGCCGCCTCGCCCAGCGGTATAAGCAGGATTGCGGTCGCTATCGTTATTGCCGTTGCTGTTATGTAGTATTTCATGATTGCGCCCTCAGGTCTTTTCCCGCGATGTATGCTTCCCACCGTACTTTTAGAACGCGTGGCGTATATCGCTCTCCTTCTTCTTCCGGCTCGGCCACACACCCCACCGGCAGCGTACCGTTTAGTATCATCCGCATTGCTTTTCGCGGAGATACGCCCAGTGCCTTTGCTACTTCGTTAAGCGGTACGGTCTCCACTCTCTCTACCTCGTTTGCTGTGCTCATTGCGTTCTCTCCTTTCTTTTCAAAATTCAGATACGTTTTTCTCCGCCCATAGGCGTAGGTCTTTTATGCTTTTCTCAAGGCTGTCCATATACGCAAGGACTTTTTCCAGCATTGGTATCTCAGTGCTATCAATAACCCCATCCGCTGTAATATCGGCTATCGCGGCCCTTATTTGCTCTACACCGTTTGTGCTTTTTAGCAGTTGCAACGCTATGCGCTCAACAGGTTTTAGCTCAGCTGGCTTACTTCCTTTGCCTAATGGACATTCCGAGCAGTAATAGCTCTTAAGCTCCGGTGCGTGATATGTATTGCTCATGTCATAGGCAGCCTGCGGCATTATATCGGTAAGGCCACGTTCGTAATTGGATACCGTGTCTTTGGATATCCCCATAATTTCTGCGGCTCTCTCTTGTGTCAACCTCGCAGACTTCCTTGCTTCAATAAATTTCTCCGGATCTATATTTTGCATTCCGTTACCACCTCCGTTTTTTTGATATTTTTTCGTATACTATGCTGTGGCGCTTTTGGTGGTTACCACACATAATATTTTTAGAACATTGAAAACAGAATATTGCTCGCTGCTATCCCACCTTAGGCGGCTCGCCCGTCAAATCAGCAATCGCTTTCCTTATTTCGGCTTTCTTCTCGTCCGAAAGCTCCTTACGTAGCATTCGCGGTATAGATTTTTCATGTATACCCAAAGCCTCGGCAATTTCGTAAACGTGCAGTCGAGATTTATGTATTTCCGTGCGTATGTCTTGATTTGCCAACGTCATTGTTACCCCCCCCTTTCTTAAGCGGCAATTTTTGTAACCGTTTCGCCTTGGTACATGCAGAATTCAATAGGTTTCGCATAATTTTCTGCTGTTGCGTGTACAACATACCAATTGCCTAATTCTGACATTCTAGGAAGCTCGGACACTGTACACGTTACATAGTTTCCATCGTCGCCATACTCTATGCTTATAGCGTCGCCCACATGTAGCTCTGCCACAGAAGCCTTGATGGTTTTAATAGCGTTGGCCGTAGCCTTTGCCATTACCCACACTTGTCTAAGGGCTTCGCCAAAAGAAATTCCTTTAAGCGTGCAGAACCCCATAAAGTCCAGTTTGCTATCTCGGAACAAGTTCCATGCTTTTTTCATGATTTCTGATTTGTTATACATTGTGGTTCTCCTTTGCTTTATTGGCTCTTGTGACATTTAATGTCTTGTGCTATTATTGTTCTATAAGGGAATCAATTGGTGTTTTGAGCAATCTGCGTAGCTCTTGCCAGACTTTTTCATTTGTGCCGGATACGCCCTTTTCGATTCGGCTGTATTGTCTGGTTGTTATCCCAAGCATTTTTGCTATTTGCGCTTGGGTGTAGTGGTTGGCTATTCTAGCCATTTTAAGTTGCTGTCTCAATATCACCCTCTCCTTTTTGTCAGGACTCATTATGTCCTATTGATTTTATTATATAGGTCATCGTGTGTCTTGTCAAGACTTATTTTGTCCTATATGGAGTATTTATGTTTCAAACACGGTTACGCGAACTACGCACGAACAAAAACATAACGGCTAAATCAATGGCAGAGCACTTAGGAATGACTTATAGAAACTACCAGCGTTACGAGAATGGCTCTATTGATCCAACTCTGTCCTCGTTAATTCTTTTGGCTGACTTCTTCGATGTCTCTCTGGATTACTTGGTCGGTCGCTCCGACAAGCCGTAATGCAGTTGTCAAGGTTCTCTCTTGGTTGTGCTCGTTACTATTGTGTAACATGTTTATATTTGTATTATAAATCGCATATGCGAGTTTGTCAATGCATTTTTGCGAGTTTTGCGAGTTTTTTTAAGTGAGGTGCTTATCGATGCTAAATTGGGAGTTAATTATTGCAATTATATCAATGGTGGTTGCATTAGCTGCTGTATTAACTCCGGTTTTATCTCACATTTTCCAAAAAAGATACGAATTGCAAAAGATAAAAATGAAAGTTTTTAAGGAATTTATTGATTGTTCTACCGAATGCTTTGAAATAACGAAAGTAAACGCAGCCAACATAGCGGCAATGCTAAGGCTTAAACAACTTGCTAGACAGGTTATGATTTACTTGAACCCAGAAAACGAACAATATATTGAAGAATTTCTAAGTATTGCAACTGATTTCTACGAAAGAGCAAACGCGTCACCAAAATGTGAAGACGCCAATAATTACGATATCACTAATTTTCTTAAGGAAGCATATTGGCCTGCCCTAGATGTTGCACTATATACAATAAAATATGAATTTTTGTGTACAACCTTTGGTAACGGAAGCTCAAAAAAACTAGTGTTGCAACAACGAAATGATCTAATGAAACTTCTCGATGCAATGCATCGTTCTTTAGCTAAGGAAGACACTGAAAATAAGACAAATTGTTCCGGCGAGTGAACACACAGCAAACACATTTAAAAAAGGGATTAGGAGAAGCTCGCAAATAAACTCCGGAAAGTTTGAAGCATAAACTGTTGAATCGTGAGGTGCCAGTATGAAAACAAAACCAAACGTTATACCTATTATTACTAATATTCGTCCTATTGTCCCAAGAACGCCGAATTCATATATCATTACTTGCTCTCCTTGGAAAGAAATATAAACACATTATAACTCGTATTCGCGAGTTGGTAAATACGGAGTATATTATGTTAGTAGATGTAGAAAAAATATTCGAATTATTACATAAAATGGGTTCTACCCAAAAAATGCTTTCTGATAGCATAAACGTGTCAACGGGAAATGTTACTGACTGGAAAAAAGGCAAATCAAAGCCTTCGGCTCCGGTATTATTAAAAATTGCGAAATATTTGAACGTACCAGTTGAATCTCTTTATATTGGTAATAATGAATCAATAAAAGAGATGCCAAAATCGGCATCCCTGACTACTTCACAGGCCGAAATTGTAGAACTTTACGATTCGCTGAATCAAGAGGGGCAGGCTCAGGCGCTTTCGTATTTGAGGTTTTTGAAGAAGGAGTCTGTTTCCGCGTTGAACGATCAAGGCCTAGATGCCGAGAAAGAATATAGAATATATGATGTTGTTCAGGATACTGAATCGGATCATAGCAAAGGTTCTCGTAAACCTTCCGGTTGACGACGGCGTAATGGACATCTGGAACATCTGGCACATATATCTGTTTCATAAATTTTCCTCCACAATCATATTTTGTTAGGGCATTTATGGGACAGTAAACAAACAAGGGTATCACTCCCCTCTCTTACTGATAGATTATTTAGTTGTTAAGCTCTTACAAAAAAGAGATGTAGAAATATTTTAATCCAATATTTAACTGGGTGCAATATTATATATCTCAGCTTTGTTTACACCCATGACTTGGCGCAACCGAATTGTCGGTAGCCTATCATTTGAAGAAGAAAGGCAGCTTGGTATCATGAAAAAAGTAGCAGCTATACTCTTAGTCTCATTTATAACAATATTATTAATATCTTGTTCTAATAATGGAAAAATATCTGCTTCTGTGAATACACCTACATTAGAGGCAGATATTGCTACCAGCACGGGTATCTCAAATGATGAAAATTTAGTATCTGTAAGAAAGGTCGGCGATAATCTTTTTTCAGTTATCGTAAGGGATTACGAAAATAATGCTACGTCTTTTGCGAATGTTTGTTCATCCGCAGTCACAGCATTGAAGTCATCACAAGAACTCCACAAGGTATCTTTTGATGAGCTCAAGGTAATTGGCCACGGTATAGAATGGACTACCAGTAACCTTGTAAGCGGTTTACTTAAAAACGATGCCGGTAACATCCACGCGGAATCGTATACCATTGAGGACATAGCAAATTATTTGTCTACCTACTCGGAGGATGATTCCTTTCGCTTGCCTGATACCAGAGAAAAAACTACTGTTATCGGTTCGTCAACAATGGAGATTCCAGCTGGCTCAACTTTGCAAAATCATCAATCTGGTTACCCGGAAGAAGAGGTTACCATCGAACTCATATCAAAGAACAATACCATTATTGGTCATATCAATATAACAAAAAACATTGATATGGGAAAAGATCGAGTCATGTTTTGGGATTCTTTTTGGAATGAATTATCTTCCACGTTTAATTATGAGTCATATCGTTTCGAGCCCTTATCACTAAGCAACCAAATGTCCGGTTCTATATGCTACATTGATGATCTCGTGAAATCAGACAAGATACAAATAGCTGTTGTTTACACCGAGGTGTACTCGCTTACGCTTCTTTTTACTTATGATAATAGGTGCGATATATCTGTTGATTCAACTTTGATTGATTTAATTAATTCGATAGACCGAGATAGCGACTCAGCGGCTAGTTAGTCGAGAAAAAGGTATTTTTATGAAACACACAAAATCGCATCAACAGGTACGGGAAAAGCTGGAACAATTGATGTCCAGCGATACTCCCGACCTAGATGCGATAGCACAAGAAATCATAGACATAGTGAAGCCCCCTGCCCCGCGCAGCAAGCCCAAGCGCGCCCATGGTACCGGCTCGGTATATAAACTATCGGGTAGGCGCCGAAAGCCCTGGGCGGCCGCCATATCAGAGGGCTATGTTGACGATAATCAAAAGAAAACCGTCATAGGCACGTACGAGACCAAAGCAGACGCCGAAAATGCCTTGGCCGAGTTCGCTATCGCCCCAACGTCCGAAAAGCGCAAATACACTTTAAAACAGGTTTTTGAGGGTTTCAGGAAAAAGCACTATGAATATGTCGGTTTTAAAACCAAGGAAACATACGACACTACTTACAAAAAGCTGCTTCCGCTTTCAAAAAAAACATTTGCGAATCTGCGCACTAACGATTTTCAGCGCATTATCGAAAAAAACAGTAACTTAAGCAAGTCTTCTTTGTCAAAGATCAAAACGCTTGTAGGTTTACTATATAAGTATGCATACGCCGAGGATATCGTACACAAAAACTACGCCGCTACGTTACGCCTCCCCAAAAAGGAAGGTAAGGTGGAAAAGGAAATATTCACCGATGAAGAAATCCGTTTGCTTTTTAACAATGATAGCATTCCGTATGTTGATACAATATTGATGTACATATTTACCGGCGCCCGCCCTACAGAGCTTTTGATCCTAAAGAAAGATAATATAGATTTAGAAAAGATGCTTATCACGGGCGGCATAAAAAGCGATGCCGGCAAAGACAGGATAATACCTATTCATCCAATTATCCAGCCCTACATAATAAGACGATATAATGAATCGCAGACGTATTTGATTGAGCGCGAAGTTGAAGTTGGCCGAGCCGGTGAAAAACACACTGAGCGCGTACCCTTAACGTATAGATATTATATCAATCATTATTACTATTCTGCTTTGAAGGCTGCCGGCGTGAAAAGACGTACACCTCATACTTGCAGACATACATTTACCAGCAACGCATACAAGTACAATCACGGAGTTGATGACACCAGCATCATAAAAGTATTGGGGCATACAGATGTTTCATTTAGTAAAAACACATATGATCATCCAGACATGGAACGTTTGCGTACCGTCGTAGAAAATATAAAAGTTCCTAAACAAACGGAACGCTGAAACGGCATATAAGCAAACGTAATTCTTACAAATAGCTAACAAGCTAAAACTTAGCGCAAAACAAAAAACCGCCCAAACCCTATTGGTTAGACGGTTTTGCGTGGTACACCTT
>CAYXFB010000057.1:0-17219 GCA_964464145.1 uncultured Christensenella sp. | reverse complement strand
GGAAAAAAGCCCCCGCGGCGAGCGGAACTTTTTAAATTTATTGTTTGATGAACAACAAATCATAGAGGCAACGCGCCAAGCGGAACCCCTCAAACCCAAAAAACCCAACCACTTACATCAAAAAAACCAACCGCTTGGCAAAAACAGCTTTCTCACAATAAATATATATGATATATTGTTGCACAAAGCCGAGAAAAACGGCGAGAAGGAAGTGAAAAATGGAAGAAACCCCAAAAATACAAAATATAGATACGGAAACGGACGCGCCGGAGCCTAAGGGTTGGAAACGCCGCACCGCGATGTATCTAACAGGCCAAACCGTGTCACTGTTTGGCTCTTCGCTGGTTCAGTTCGCAATAATATGGCATATAACCTTGACCACGCAGTCCGGCGTTATGATGACGCTGGCCTCGGTTTGCGGCTTTGCACCGCAGGTAATAATATCGCTCTTTTCGGGCGTGTGGGCGGACCGGCTAAACCGTAAAGCGCTCATAATGGGTGCGGACGCGATGGTGGCGGCGGCAACGCTTGTGCTTGCGCTGTTCTTTTTATCCGGCCATTACGAGCTGTGGATGGTATTTTTGGTGCTGGGCGTGCGCGGCATAGGCTCGGGCATACAGATGCCCGCTGTAAATGCGTTTTTGCCGCAAATAGTGCCCAAGAGCAAAATAATACGAATTGGCGGCATAAACGGAAGCCTGCAATCTGTCATGTTTTTGCTTTCGCCCGCCGTGGGCGGAGCAATACTTTCGGTGGCCAGCATAGAGTTCACTTTTTTCATAGACGTTACAACGGCTCTGCTGGCTGTTGTGATAATGTTTACAATAAAGATACCGCCGCACGAAAAAGCGCTGCAAAAGCTAAAAGGCGGCTATCTGGATGATTTGAAGGCGGGCATAAAATACGTTTTCAGCAGCGGATTTTTCCGCTCCTTCCTGTTGTTTTACGCGCTGTTTATGTTTTCGCTTGCGCCCGTTGCGCAGCTTGCGCCGCTCATGGTCTCGCGCGTGTTTGGCGCGGAGTATTGGCGGCTTTCGCTCACCGAGGTAATGTGGTCTGCGGGCAGCGTGGTGGGCGGAATAGCCATATCCGTGTGGGGCGGCTTCAAAAACCGAACGCGCACAATAGCGCTGGCCTCAATAATATTCGGCGTGACCACCGCGCTTTTGGGCATTGTACCGGGATTTGTGACGTATATGGTGATAATGGTGATCTCGGGCACAACAATGCCCATGCTTAGCACACCGTCTATGGCCATAATACAAGAGCAGGTGGACGTGAATATGCAGGGGCGCGTGTTCAGCCTTATGCAAATAATAATGACGGCCATGGTGCCGCTGGGCATGGTGCTCTTTGGCCCGCTTGCGGACATCGTGCCCATACAGTATATATTTATACTGACGGGTGTGTGCATTACGCTGATGGGCGTGTCCATCTATTTCAACAAGCATTTTAAGACGGGTTTGATAACTGATTGACAGTTTATCTATAAAATATAATGAAAAACGGGGGTGAGCGCGGTGGCGGACAAGCTGGACTATAAAAAGGAATATAAGGATCTTTATATGCCGCCCAAAACGCCTGTGAAGATCGTGGTGCCACCCATGAACTTTATAATGATAGACGGTGACGGAGCGCCTGATTCGCACGAATATCAGGCGGCCATATCCGCGCTTTATGCGCTTTCCTTCACCATAAAAATGAGCAAGCTTTCGGGTGATCAGCCGGACGGCTATTTCGAATATGTGGTGCCGCCGCTGGAGGGGCTGTGGAGCTCTGAGGGCGCTTTTGATTTCAACAAGCGCGACAAATGGCGCTGGACGTCTATGATACGCCAGCCCGAGTTTGTCACGGAGGAAGTTTTCGCGTGGGCGAAGGCGGAGGCGGCGCGCAAAAAGCCCGAGGTAGACGTTTCGGCGGCGCGGTTCGAGCGCTTCGATGAGGGGCTGTGCGTTCAAATGATGCACATAGGCCCCTATTCGGAGGAGCCGGAAACGGTGGCGCAGATGAATGATTTCATGGCACAGCAGGGGCTGAAAAATATGACGGGAGATGTGCGCCGTCACCACGAAATATATCTGAGCGACCCGCGCAGGACGGCTCCCTTCAAGCTCAAGACGGTGCTTAGGCTGCCCGCCGCCTCACTCTAATACTAATTTCAAATTAAAATCTTTAATTTGAAATACTGCGCAAAATTGCGCCGTGCCGCGTAGCGATGTCTCATGCAATTTCAAACGCGCTAACGCGCTATAAAAACATTATTTATGTTTTTAAATGGGATTAGTATAAATAGTTGGCGCGCAGGCCGGCTATAAGCTCATCCGTAGCGCCCAGCTTTTGCCGCAGATATCCCTCGAATGAACCGCACATATCGGCCGCCATGTCCATCGCGGAGGAGAGATATTCCTCGCGCACGTTTAGCGCCACATCCAAAAGCTGTAGCTCTATATCTCCCTGTGGCGCGCCGGTTGCGGCCATCATCTGGGCGTTGCGTTCTTTGCGAAGCTCGTTGGTGAGCATATAGTCTCTCAGTATGTCCTCGCGAGACACGCCCAGCAGCGTAAGCAGCATGGCGGCTGCCACGCCCGTTCTGTCCTTGCCGGCAAAGCAGTGGAAGAGCAGCGCGCCCTCGCTGTTATTAAGCGCCAGCCGCAAAAATTCGGCAAAACGGCTCTGCGCACCCTCGTAGCTTATCATAGTATCGTAGGCGGTCTGCATGAAGCGCTCGGCCTGTTCCACGGTGCGCACCCTGCTGAAATTCTCCATATCCACCACCAGCTCCTCGGCGCCGCTGAAAATGTCCAGATTCATATATTCCGCGCCTTCTATGCGAACGTCGGGTTCGGCCGCGGCTTCCGAGGCCATGCGCAGGTCTATTATGAGCCGCAGCTCCAGCTTTTCGCTAAGCTGTGATATCTCGGCGGATGAGAGATCCGTAAGCTGGCCGGAGCGAAGCAATCTGCCCTGCTTTACGCGTTTGCCCTCCGCGCCCAAAAGGCCGCCCAGATCTCGGAAATTAACGGGATTCTTGAATATAAAGGCCATGTGTTACCCCCAAGGATTTTTTTGTTTATATATAGTATATTCCGCCAACCGCCTGCTTTTCCCTTTATTGCAGTTTTAAGAATGGGGGGATATATGTTATATTAGTGTTATAATATCGTGCGACTAGACCTCTAGGAGAATTGCCATGATACTGGAAACAGAGCGATTGATACTCAGAACGGTGCGCCTGCACGACGCGGGCGATATATACGAATTTTCCAAAAATCCCAACGTGGGGCCGAACGCGGGCTGGAAACCGCACAAGAGCAAAAGAGACAGCTTGAAGGTCATGCACTCTCTTTTTTTAGACAACATGGACATATTTGGGATAGTTCCAAGGGAGGTTGGCAAGCTTATAGGAACGATAGGCTTTGCGGAGGATACCCGGCGCAGGGTGGAGGGCGTGAAGATGCTGGGCTATGCCATAGGAGAGCCGTATTGGGGGCGCGGTTACGTTACGGAGGCCGCTATGGCCGTGTTGAAATACGGTTTTGAAGAGCGGGGGCTGTGTGTGGTGTCCGCCTATTGTTATCCGGGCAACGCGCGTTCGCGGCGGGTGCTGGAGAAATGCGGCCTCACCTACGAGGGACGTATGCGCAGCGCCGAAAGGCTGGTGAATGGCGATATAACGGACGATCTGTGCTTTTCCATAACTAAGCAGGAATATGTTTTGCAGCATGGAGGTTGAGAAAATGCAGAGAAATGTCGCAATTGTATTATTTTTTGGCAAAATACTGGTTTTGTGTAGACCGCAAGCCCGCGCGTTCGCTTTAGGGGTATGTTTTTAATTTTGAAATTATGAATATTTGATGATATACTTGGTTATAATAATATATATTGAAATGACCTTCCGGCAGTTTCCTTATTAGTAATTTCCTCAGGTGCGAATATCGCCTAGCCGTATGCCGGTACGTCAGAAAAATCTAAAAATGGGTAGAGGGGAAACTGTATGATCGACATAAGATTATTGTCAGACCGTTCACAGCACAGACGCTATACGCCGGGGCAAAGGATATCCGCTCCGGACAATTCCATTGAAATGTACGTAATAATAACCGGTAAGGTGGATATGTACGCCGTCACTCTTATGAACCGGTTGACTGCGGGCGGTTCGCTTGGACCGGGTGAATCGTTTGGAGAAATAGCATTTTTCACGGGCATAAACCGCATGGTGTTCAAAGCCGCGACGGATACGACCGTTTTTGTCATTTCGGATAAAAATTTTGAAATGGTGTGCAAGGGTCAGCCCAAAATAATGTATTCGCTGCTGCAGCGCGCATATGGCGGCACCGGCTCGGACGATATTAAAGTAATATTGCGCACAATTATGGACGCGGCGAACGCCAAAAAGGAAGAAGCAGAGGCGTTGGCACGCGAGCAGGCCGAAAAACTGGCGGCGGAGGAAGCCAAGGCGAAGGGCAGCGCAACCGAACAGACACCCGTGGCGGCACCCGTTATGTCCTCGCTCTTTCCCAAGGGGCACAAGAGCTATCCCGGCGTCACCAAGCCGGATTATAACAAACTGGTATATGATATGGAATATACCTGCCCCAATTGCGGCAAAAAGTTCAAGGGCAAGAGGGTGTTTGCCTCCAAACTGGTGCCTATGGGAAACCAGCGCTACGATCTGCGCATAGACTATAGGGATTTCAACATATCGTGGTATGAAATAATAACCTGCCCGGAATGTTACTTCAGCTTGTTCGAGGAATGCTTCACAGAGGCCAAGGTGCTGTTTAAGGATAAAATAAAAGACGCTCTTGCCGTGGCCAAAAGCCAGTTGAATCTGGATTTTGAGGGGGAGCGCACGCTGGATTTCGTTTTTGCGGGATACTATATAGCGCTTGTGTGTGCGCTGGGATATACGAATTACCGGCAGATGAACATGCGAATTTGGGCCAACCTGAGCTGGCTGTACGAGGATATGGGCGACGAGGAAATGATGAAATACGCCGCGTTGAAATCGGCAGACGCAAGTGAATCCGTGTATCTGGAGACGAAGATAACCAAGGCGCAGGAGCAGATGGTCTGTCTTTCCACGGCGGGTATGCTATACCGCGTGGGTGCCACGAAGGGCCTCATGAAGTGGCTGTTCAACGCAAAGGTTATAAAAAACGGAAAGCAGGGCTATGTGCTCTTAGCCGAGGATCTCATGGAAAAGGTGCGCGAGGA
Organism: uncultured Christensenella sp.; assembly: GCA_964464145.1. Lineage (GTDB taxonomy): Bacteria > Bacillota > Clostridia > Christensenellales > Christensenellaceae > UBA5399. The sequence goes on along the minus strand of CAYXFB010000057.1, from coordinate 12,002 downwards.
GACGGCGAAGCAGGAAAAAGCGTAACAGCGAATCGAAATATAAGGTGGACGCTATATAATGAAGCGTCCGCCTTTTTGATATCATTCTTCCATATAATCCTTGAGCCGTACCGAATGCCTCAAAAGCAGCACGGTGGTGACCACCAGTATAATGTATGCCCCAACCACCAGCATTGTGGATTTGAAGGGCAGATACGTTCCCCAAAGCAGCCCTACAAGCGAGAGGGTTATCACCGCCGCGTAAAGCAGCAGATAGCGCTTTAGCACCTTTTTATACTTATGCTGTTTCTTTACGCTGTGGCATTTTCTTTGCAGGTGGGTATAGTTTGTCAAAAGCAGAGCAATGGCGAGCGCGGTCACGGGTATCCAGTAAAACAGATGGGCAAAGGATATGGCGGCGGGCACGGGATGGCCGGCGTTGTTTCCCGAAGCAAAAACGAGCAGTTCTATTATGTTGTAGAGCAGCATAAGCGAAAAAACTATAAGCAATGCGTAAAATAAAACGCGCTGCGTACGCTTGCTCTTTTTCATATCTGCATCCTCCGCTCATAGAATGTAGGGCATACTTCGAATAAGACTATAGATATAAAATACCATTTTATGGGCATATATGCAAATGCAAAAAAAGACCGTACCTTATGTGGCACGGCCTTGCGTTTTTCGATTAGGAGTTGGATTTATAGTTTGTGCCGTCTGCGTAGGTCACTTCGATCGGCTTGTTGTTGGGATGCATCGCTATCCACGTGTTGCCGGGTGTGAGGGTGAGTTCCTCGCCGCTGTCCAGCTTGTATACTGTGGCGTCGTCAGCCGTGGCGCGCTCCCATGTGCCCTGCAGGTGCTTGCCGTGTATAACGAACTCTGCCGGGCCGCTGCCGAATACGTCCATCTTGGCGCGCGGCGGATCGCCGGGCATATCGCCGTAGGGAACGTACTGAACTATGAGGTTCTGCACGGTTATGGCCTCGCCCGTGCCCTTGTCCGTTATCTCCGAGCCGCTCATGTAGCGGGTGAGCTTGTCTGTGGCCGCGTCATATTTATATTCAGTCCAGCCGGGGTTGGAGGCGAAGGAAAGCTTTATTGTGTCGATAGCTTTCTGATCCGCGTAATCCTGAGCGGGATAGAATTTGAACGCCTGACGAACCTTGGGCTCGTAGTTTATTATCTGAGCGTCGGCTATTATATCTGTCATCGCGTAATCATCTATCTTGTCGCCCGCGTCATTTTTTTGGAATTTATCCGTATTCACGGCGTGTGTGCCCGCGCCGTTTATGCGCTGGTGAATGTACTTATCGCTTGCGCCCCAGATATCGCTCTCTTCGTTGTTTGTCTTGTCCGGGCCGCCAACGTGAACGTAGAGCGGATCCCACTCGCTGGCTATCCACTGGTGATAGTAGCGTGAGGAACGAACCGCGCCCACTATCAGTGAGGAGGCCGCGTCCTGCTTGTATATAGCGTCATTGAAAAGCGCCGTTAAGCGGGTATCAAGATCGTCTATCTCTATGCGTGATTCATAAACCACGTCTGCCTGCTGCAGGCCTGTCTGCCATTTGCGTCCGGCGGTGGAGTTGTCTATCTGCACCATTACGGGCTTGTATGTGGTCGTGGTGTTCTCAAGACCGGTGGTGGGAGAGATGTTTTCCGGCGAGGCCGGAGCTTCGGATACGTTCTCTAAAGGCGCTTCGGAAACCTGAGCAGGTTCCGCCGTGGGAGCCGCCGTTTCCTCGGATGAAACAACAGTGGTTGGCTGTGCGCTGGGCGCTGCCTCTTCCTTTGCACCGCAGCCTGCAAGCACGCTCATGGCAACAAAAGCAGAAACTATCAGTGCCGTTATTTTTACTTTTTTCATATTTTTCCCCTTATTTCAGATTTTAATATCTATGCCACAATGGACAATATATCGTTCCAACGATTTAACATTATACCACATTAGACGCAATTCGCAAACGTTTTGCTCCCTAAAAAAGCGCATTTGGGCAAAAAGGTATTTTTGTGGCAAAAAGCGCGCAACAGCGCGAAAAAAGAGCCATAATTCGCAAAGGAAAGCGCAGTTAAAATGTAAACAATTAGTTAACAGCGGATACCGGGGCGGCTGTTTGCGCCGCTTCGTGAAACTCCGTGTTCTTACATATAAATAAGCAGATATAAAAAAGCCGCGACCGAAACGCGGCTTTTTGTGCGTTGCATTAGTGTAACACCGCGCGCTTCCGATTAATCTCATGTGCGCGGTATCGACTTAGCGTATCGTTTTATATGAATGTATCCACATTGTCGCCCGAGCCGCCAAAGAGATCCTTCGCTTTTGTGACCTCCGCATTTGCCGTGGGCTTGCTTGCGGCCGCCGTAGTCATGGAGGTGGTGCCGCCCGCCACGTACATTTTGTGGCACTCGGGGCAAAACGCCATCTGAAAGGTGACCGTTTTGCGTATGACAACGCGGTCTTCGCGCTGCGCTTTGTCGCTGTTGCGGCTAACGTGCTCTCCCTCGTGCGAGGCCACGCTTATTGCGGCCGTGGCGGCGGGAACGTGCGAAGCGCTTTGAAAGGACACGCCCGCGTCGTCCGAGCCGTCCTTGTATTGGCGGGTCTGGCAGGTCTTGCAGCCCGTGCTTGGCTTTATCGCCGCGCTTTTTTCCGAGGATTGTGGCTGCGTCGCGGCATTGGCCGGAGCCGCCTGAGCGGGTGCGTTTGCCGCTGCCACAGGCGTTTGAGCGCCGGCCGGAGGCGCTTGGGCGCTCGGCGTTGCCGTTTGGGCGGGTGTAGCCGCCTGCGTGCGCGGCATTGCCATGGGCGTGATTTTAGCGCTCCAAACCGTGGGGCGGTAAAATGCCGATTTGGCAAGCGTCTGCTCCGAGGGTTTGGGCATCTCCATATCCTTTAAATATTGCTTGGTTTCATCCGATTGAGGAAGTATTGCGGTCTGCGCATTGTTGGCGCGAGAAACAGAGGTGCGAGCCATCGCATCCATGTTGTACGTCGCGTTGCTGCTTGCGGTCGCCGCTAAAGCCATGACCATCCTCCCCGTAAAATATAACCTATCGAATATATTATACCACCGAGGTTTTGTGCGAAACAAGTTTATTCGTTAAAATTTAGGTCATTTTGTCGTATTTCTTGGGTATGAGTATGTAGCACAGCGCCACGGATATTGCCATCAATATTGCCATCATTATATACGCCGCATCGAAGGAGTAGGAATCTATAACGAAGCCCATTATAACCGGGCCTAAAAGTATGCCCGCGCCGAAGAGTGTCTGGTATATGCCCGTTGCCGCGCCGCGTTGCGTCTCGGGTACGCTCTTTATAACGAAGCCAGCCAGCGCGCCCTGCGTAATGCCGTAGCACACGCCCGAAATGGCCTGCATTATGTATATTTGCGCAAGCCCCATGCTGTAGAAAAAGGGCAGGCAGGAGATAGCGCCAAGCGCGAAGGATATGGCCAGCGTGTTTATGCCGCCCAGCTTTTTGTATGCCCTCGTGCTCATAAAGAGCGAGGCCACCGTGCAGGTAAGGAAAAACACCAGCATCAGCATACCCAGCTCAAAGCTGCCCGCGCCCATAAGCTCCGCAAGAACGGGCGTGAAGGTGGTGGGCACGCCAAAGCACAAAAGCTGACTGAGTATGGCCAGCATACAGAATATCATAAGGTCGCGATTTTTGAAGAGCTTCATCTGATCCTTGAACTTAACGGGCTTGTGCGTGGGCTTGGGCGGGTTTTTCACGCCGAACATGAGCGCCAGCCCCACCGCGCCCGAGATAAGCGCTATAAGGAAGGAAGAGCGGTAGCCCGCGAACATGGTTATGACCGCGCACAGCAGCGCCGCGATGACCTTGCCGCCGTTCGCCCAAGCGGAAAGCTTGCCCTGGGATTTCACCTGGCTGTTACCGTCGTGGTAGCGCGCGTAGGCCGCGCAGATCACCACCCACCAGGCCGCCGCCGCACCGGCCGCCGCGCGCGCGATTATAAGCCAAACTATATCGTTTCCGAGAAACTGGAATATAAGGTTTGAGCCCAGCAGCACGAAAAAGCCGAGTATCAGCAGGCCGCGGTCGCGCCCCAGCTTATCCGAAAGCAGACCGAGAGGCGTGCGCAGCGCGATCTGAAAAACGCCGTAAACGCCGCCCAGCAGGCCTATCATAACAACATCAGCGCCCACAGTGGCTGCATATGCGGGAAGTACGGGCACATAAGAATACATGGACAGCCAAATTATTGCCGCCGCCAAATTTATCAACATTATATTACGCTTCATAAAATGCACCCCCGTATTTACCCTTGCCGCGCAGCGCAGCAAAAATGTGTGAACTTTCCCACAAAATGAAATTATACTCTCTTTTTTAATGTCAGGCAATAAGCGAGTAAAATTTAAGGATGCTGTATTTATGTGGCAGCACAAAAGAAAAAAGTAATTTTCGGCAGTTTTTTATGAAACATAAATATATATGTATATATGTAACAGCGTTACATCAAAAGCGGATTGTTACCAAAAGAGTGTAAATATGCCGCTGCGGCAAGCTTGAAAGGCGCTGTATTCGTGTTTGGTTAAAATAATACCGCCAGTTAGTGAAAAGCAATATCTTATGATTTATAAAAACTAATAAAATAAAATAAATAAATATGTCCACGAGTATTGACAATTCATAAATTTGGTGTTATGTTTATGCCAAGGGGAAGAAGTAATATCTTCAAAGATAGTTCGGTTGGTCTTTACTTCCGCAGCTTTTGCGGAAATACGGGGAATCATAAAAAGAGTATACATTTTATTGCGGCTTGCGTTGGCAACGCTGCGGTATTTAATCTACCCATATAAGAGGAGGAAGTAAAAAATGAAAAAGATCGTATCTATCGCAATTGTTTTGATGCTTACGGTTGCGCTGCTGGCCGGTTGCTCCGCGCCCGCTCCGGCGGCTTCGGCTGCTCCCGCGTCTGAAGCGCCCGCGGCGTCCGAGGCCCCGGCGGCAACAGAGGCTCCCGCATCCGAGGCTCCGGCAGAATCGGCTGCTCCGGCAGAATCGGCAGCTGCTCCGGCGGAATCCGCCGCCGCTCCCGCAGAGGATGACGTTATAGTGAGCGACAACACAAACCTCACGCTGGACGACTACACGCCCGCCAAGAAGGATTATAACTTCTACTTCACATACAAGCTGGTTCACCCCTGGTGGGATGCTGTGGGCCTGGGTCTTGAAGAAGCAAAAAATCAGCTTGCGGAAAAGGGCATAAACGTAAACTATGAATATACCGCTCCCGTTACACCCGATGCTATAGATCAGGTAAACAGGCTGGAAGAAGCGGCGGGCAGAAACTTCGACGTTATAGGCGTGGACGTTGCCGATATAAAAATAGTTACACCCACAATAAACAACCTCGTGGAGCAGGGTAAAAATGTTATGACATTCTCAAGCTCAGATGCCACGAAGGAGGACGGCTGCGAGCGTATAGCATACGTTGGCAACACGCATAACTATGAGGACGGCTGCATGCTGGCCGAAGAGCTGGCCAAGCAAATAGACTACAAGGGACAGGTTGCCGGCCTTGGCGGAACAATAGGCGCGCCCGTTCACGAGCAGCGCATAAAGGGTTTCCAGGACACCATGGCAAAATACCCCGATATAGAGGTAGTGGAAATACAGTATGATAACGACCAGGTCGAGCAGGCGCTCACATACGCTGAGGGTTTCCTGCAAAAATACCCCGACCTCAAGGGTATATTCTGCAACAACATGGGTAACCCCATCGGCGCGGCTCAGGCCGTGAGCGACGCGGGCAAGGCCGGTGAAATAGTTATAGTGGGCATGGATCACGATCTGCGCGCGATTGAATACCTGCGCGACGGCGTTATAACAGTGCTGGGCGTACAGGATTGCTTCAAGATGGGCTTTGACACCATACAGGTTGCCATGAAGATAGCCGACGGCGTTATGCCCGGACCGGACACCTACCCCGAGCAGACGGAAGAGCAGACAACATTCATATATCAGGATGGCGCGCAGGCGCTCATAGACCTGCTCTACCCCAATTCATAACACAATAAAAAAAGGACAGGCGCCGCACCGCTTCGCAAGATCGCGGCGCGGCGCGCTGTTTTTTTGAACGGAAAACCTTAGAAAAGCACATTGTTTTTTATATGCTGAAACAGCTTATTTTTGGAGGAACTTATGTCTGAGTACATACTTGAAATGCAGGGGATAACAAAGGAATTCCCCGGAACGCTCGCGCTGGACAACGTGGATTTCAGCATAAGAGCCGGGGAGGTAATGGCGCTCATTGGCGAAAACGGCGCGGGTAAGAGCACGCTTATGAACGTGCTTATGGGCATACACCAGCCCAACGCGGGCAAAATATTGCTGAAAGGCTCGGCCATAGAAAACCGCGACCCGTATGAGGCGCTTGAAAAGGGCATCGGTATGGTGCCGCAGGAGCTGAACCTCGTGAAGGACGTTTCCATAGCGGAAAATATTTTCCTGGGGAACCATCAAAAAAAGAAAAACGGAATAATAGACTGGAACCTCACAACTAAGAGGGCGGCCGATATATTGGCCGAGCTGAGCGTGGATATAGACCCGCGCGAGAAGGTGAGCAATATCAGCGCGGCATACCAGCAGCTGGTATCCATAGCGCGCACACTGGTGGTGGGCTCGAACATAATAGTTTTCGACGAACCCACGGCGGCGCTTACATTGAACGAAACAAAGCATCTTTTTGATAACATAAGAAAGCTGAAAGCACAGGGCAAATCGATAGTTATAATAACCCACCATCTGGACGAGGTGGAGGAGATATCCGACCGCGTGAGCATAATGCGCGACGGCAAGATGGTAATGGTGGGAAACACCAAGGATCTTAGCATAGACGATATGATCTTTCATATGGCAAACGAAAAAGTTGAAAAATCTAAAAAGATACAGCGAAATTATTCAGATGATGTATTCTTTGAGGTGGAGGACTTTGCCCGCCACAAGGAATTTGAGGATGTGAGCTTTTCTGTGCGACGGGGCGAGATATTCGGCGTGGCCGGCCTGGTTGGTTCGGGACGCACAGAGCTTTTTAGCTGCATATACGGCCTCACCAAAAAGCAGAGCGGCAGGGTGCGCCTCGAGGGCAAGGAGCTAGACATCACCGCGCCCGACGTTGCCATAGCGAACGGTATGGGGCTGGTGCCGGAGGAGCGGCGCAGGCAGGGGCTTTTCCCCGTGGCCTCCGTTTACGAAAACATAATGCTGCCCTCATACGGAACGATGAAGCGCAACGGAGTGATAAATTTTCCGCTGGTGAAGAAGGAATCCGACGACTATATAAAGACGCTTCGCATAAAAACGCCTTCAAACTCCGTTCCCATAAAGAGCCTTTCGGGCGGCAACCAGCAAAAGGCCATATTGGCGCGCTGGATGAAAAAGAACGTGAAGCTGCTGATACTTGACGAACCCACGCGCGGCATAGACGTGCGCGCAAAGGGCGAGATATATAAGCTAATACGCGAAATGGCGGACAGGGGAACAACCATAGTGGTCATATCCTCGGAGATAGAGGAGCTTTTGACGGTGGCGGACAGGATGATGATAATGTTTGGCGGCAAGGTGAAGGGCATAATCACGCCGGACGAGAACCTTGTGCGTGAGGACGTGCTAAAGATCGCTTTGCAGTAGCGCTGCGATATATTTTTTGTGAAAACGGGAGGACGAAGTATAATGAACGAAACATTGGGAAAAAAGAGCGCGGGCGCGACCATTGCGGACGGCCTTAAACAATCGCTCAAGTCCACGGCGGGCGCCGTCTTTATTGTTATGATATTGCTCACCATAGTGGTGCATTTCGCCACGGGCGGGCTGTTTTACACCGAATACAACATGTCCACATTCTTGAGGCAATCCTCATTCGTAATAATTGTGGCCTTTGGGCAAACGCTGGTGCTGCTGCTGGGCGGAATAGACCTTTCCGTAGCGAGCATGTCCGGCCTGTGCAGCATGATATTCGCCATGCTGGTCATAATGCTGGGCATGAATCCTTTTGTGGCCATACTCATAGGCGCGGCGGCGGGCATTGGCATGGGCGCGCTGAACGGCCTGTTCATATGCGGGCTGAACCTTACGCCCTTCATTGTGACGCTGGCAACCAGCGCGCTGTTTAAGGGCATAATATACGTGGCCACCAAGGGCGTGCCGCTTACCGGCATACCCGATTCCGTGGCGGTGATAGGCCAGGGAACGCTGGGTTTCATGCCCTACCCCACGCTCATAATGATCGCCATAGCCGTGGTGCTCATACTCATACTGAAATTCACCACCTTCGGCAGGCACGTATACGCAGTGGGCGGAAACGAGGAAGCCTCCAAAATTGTGGGCATCCGCGTAAACAAGACCAAGATGGGCGTATATTGCCTGGCGGGTCTGCTGTCCGCGCTGGCGGGCATGCTTATGGTGCTGAGGATGGGCTCTTCTCAGGTAAACATAGGTGAAAACTGGGTAATGCCCTCCATAACGGCGGCCGTGCTGGGCGGCACCTCCATGAGCGGCGGCAGCGGCGGCATAGGCGGCACCATAGTGGGCGGATTTTTGATGAGCACCATATCCTTCAGCATAAGCCTGCTGGGCATCTCCTCCTACTGGGATCAGATAGTGACGGGCGCGGTGGTGCTGGTGGCCATATCCATAGACGCCATACGCCGCAAAAAACAGGCTGCGGTATAAAGGAGAATAAACCATGAAATACGGTATTTGCTATTGCTATTGGAGCAAGGACTGGGAGGGCACGGACTACCCTGCCAAAATAGAGCGGGCGCGCTCTTGCGGGTTTGATATACTTGAAATATTCTATGGGCGGCTGCTGACCATGAAGCAGGCCGAAAAGGACGAAATAAAGGCGGCCTGCGCGGCCAACGATGTGGAGCTTTACTGCTCCGGCGGCTTCGGGCGGGATAGGGATCTTTCCGCGCTGGACGAGGCGCAGCGCAGGGGCGCGGTGGAAAAATCACTCGAGATCGCCCGCGCGCTGCACTCTGTGGGAGCGACCAACTTTTCGGGCATAAACTACGGTGCCTGGTGCGATTTTGACAATCCGGACAAAAAGCCGCGGCTTATGGAGCAGTCCGCAAGATCGCTGCGCGAGGTGGGCAAGCTTTTGGCCGATCTCGGCATAAGCTGGAACGTGGAGGTGGTGAACCGTTTCGAGAGCTGCCTACTTAACACGGCGGCGGAGGCGCGCGAGCTGACGGACGCTGTGGATAGCCCCAATGTGAACATACTGCTGGATATTTTCCACGGTATGGTGGAGGAGGATGACCTCGCGCAGGCGGTGCGCACGGCGGGCAGCAGGCTGGGTCATTACCACGTGGGCGCCAACAATAGAGGTCTGCCAAAGCCGGGCGGTTTTCTGCCCTGGGCGGAAATTGGCGCGGCAATGAAGGAAATAGGCTATAATAAGAGCGTGTCCTTCGAGCCGCTTGTGAATCAGGGCGGTTCGGTGGCGCTGGAGGGTGGCAACGTGTGGCGGCCCATGCTGCCCGAGGGTGCGGACGATAAGCTGCTGGACGAAATGCTGATGCGGTCGCTGGCTTTCGTAAAGCAAAATTTCGGAGAGTAAAGCAATGTGCCGCTTCTGTGGGGCGGCGCACAGTATTAGCGTAGGGGGCGCGTATGGAGAGATATATAATAGGTATAGATTCGGGAACCACCAGCATCAAAGCGGTGCTTTTCGACCTTGCGGGAAACGAGATAGACAAAAAGGCCTTTCCGCTCACCGCCATTTTTCCGGAGGAGAACCAGTACGAGGAGGACATGGCGGAAATTTGGGATAAGGCCAAGCGGTGCGTGGGTCACATTGCGGCGAAGTATCCCCGGGAGAGCATAGTTGGTTTGGGCATAACGGCGCAGGGCGACGGGCTGTGGCTGGTGGACGAGAACTGCGAGCCTGTGAGAAACGGCATATGCTTTTGCGACGGACGCGCCGCCGAGGTGGTGGATCGCTGGGCAGAGGACGGCACCTGCGACAAGCTGTTTGAGCTAACGGGCACGCGCGTTTTCACGGGCAACCAGAACGGCATAGTGAGATGGATGGACGAGCACGAGCGGGAGAGCCTGGAGCGCTCAAAGTATTTCCTTCATTTGAAGGACTACCTTTTCTATCGCTTCACGGGCGAGATAACCACCGATTCTACCGATCAATCGCTCATATTTTTGGATCAGAACACCGGAAGGTATATGGACGAAACATTTTCGCTGTGCGGAATAGAGAAGTACCGCGAAAAATATCCTCCGATTAAAAGCGCAAGCGAGAACGCGTATAAAATACTTCCCGCGCTGGCCGAGGAGCTGGGGCTTTCCGCCGAGGTGCTCATAACCTCCGGGCCTATGGACGTTGCGGCCTGCGCCACGGGCAGCGGTGTGGTGGAGAATGGGCATTGCTGCTCTATAATAGGCACGGCGGCGCTGCACGAAATGGTGCTGGATAAACCGCTTCAAGACAGCATAAAGGCGGGCATGACAATAACGCACGCAATGGAGGGGCGCTGGCTGCGGCTCATGGCCTCGCTGGCGGGCACTCCCAACCTTGAATGGATGCTGGGCGCGGTGGGCAAACAGGTGGAGCAGGACGCCAAGGCGGCGGGCAAAAATGTGTACGGCTATATGGAGGAGTTAGTCTCTGCCGTACCCATAGGCTCGCGCGGGCTCATGTATCACCCCTACCTGCTGGCGGGCGGCGAACGCGCGCCCTTCACAGATTCGCGGGCGCGGGCGAGCTACACCGGCATAAGCGTGAAGCACACCACAGCGGACATAGTGCGCGCCACCTACGAGGGTGTGGCCTTCGCCATGATGGATTGCTATATGCACATGCCGCAGGAGATAAAGCAGGTGACGGTGTGCGGAGGCGGCGCAGGCAGCGATATGTGGTGCCAGATGTTCGCCGACGCTCTTGGAACGAGGATAGTCACGGTAAAGGGTGCGGAGCTGGGCGCCAAGGGCGTTATAATAAACAACGCGGTGGTGCAGGGATTTTACGCAAGCTTTACCGAGGCTGTGAGCCGCACGGTGGAGCAAAACAAGGTATTTGAGCCGGATATGGAAAAACACGCGGAGTACCGCCGTTTTTACGAGCTGTATAAAATAACCTACGAGGCGCTTAGGCCCACGTGGAAAAAGCGCGCTGAGCTTTTAAAGCTCTGATGTGGTATAGTAGAGCGTATGAAAATTTTGGCGGGTCAAAAGCGCGGGTCAGAAGGGTGACTGGGGAAAGCGCTTTTACGCCAGATATTTATAGGAAAGATAAGGATGGGGATAGATGTTATACGAAAGACAGAGGACGGAGATAATAAAGGTGTGCCTTGCCATGCAGGAGATCGGTTTCTTTTTGGGCACGTGGGGAAATGTGAGTGTGCGCGTGGGCGATCATATACTGCTGACGCCCAGCCGCGTACAATACGACAGCATGCGCGCAGAGGACATGGTGGTGATAGACATGGAAGGCAACAAGGTGGAGGGGGAGCGAAACCCCACCTCCGAAAAAGAGGTGCACCGCCAGATATACCTTGTGCGTGAGGACGTGAAAGCGGTGATACACGCGCACACCGTTAAGGCGATGGCGGTTTCCGCCTCAAGGATAGACGAGGTGCCCTGCATGGTGGAGGAGATGTCGCAACTTTTGGGCGGCGCTATACCGCTGGCGGAGGAATACGTTCCGGCGGAGCAGCATTTTGAGCTGGGCAGGGCGGCCGCCAAGGCGATAGGCCAAAAAAACGGCGTGATACTGAAAAACCACGGCCCGGTGGCCTGCGGAAGAGATCTGGACGAGGCGGTGCTGGTGGCCAAGGTGGTAGAAAAAGCCTGCGACATATACCTAGCCGCCGCACAAAACCATCTTGTGACAGAGATACCCAAGAGGCACGTGGAATCAGAGCGCCACCGCTACCTATACACCTACGGCAAAGAGAAAACATGAAACGACGGAGCGCAGGCTCCGTTCAGACTGTCGAAAAAATGGATGCTAGGCGTAGGCGTAGCATCCATTTTTGTA
>CAYXFB010000056.1:0-17667 GCA_964464145.1 uncultured Christensenella sp. | reverse complement strand
AAAAAATATATCGTAGAGATAGTATGACGCAATATTTTGAACTTGGCCGCATACTCAAGCCGCAGGGCATAAAGGGCGAGGTGAAGCTGGCCGCCTATACGGACAGCTTAGAGCGCTTTTCCCACCTTGAGTTTGTGTATTTCAAGCGTGAGGGCGGCTATGAGCGTGCCGAAATTGAAAAGGTGCGCACGGACGCTACCCACGCATACATAAAATTCGCCGATGTGGCGGACCGCGATATGGCCGAGAAGCTACGCGGACAGTATGTGTATATTGACAGGCAGAACGCCGCGCCGCTGCCCAAGGGAAGCTATTATATAAGCGACCTCATAGGCATGGCGGTGCACTGCGGCGAAAAGGAGCTGGGAAGGCTGACCGATATATTGCAGACGGGCAGCAAAGATGTGTATGTCGTGAAGCTCAATGATGGCGGAACGCTAATGTTTCCCTCTGTGGAGGGCGTTATAGCTTCGCGCGATGTTGAGGCGGCGCGCATGGAGCTTGATGAGCAAAAGCTTGGCGAGGTGGCGGTTTATGATATTTAACTGCCTTACCATATTTCCCGAGATGTTCGATAGCTTTACGGACACCAGCCTGCTTTGCAAGGCAATAGACAAGGGCATAGTGCAGGTGAACCCCATAAACTTCCGCGACTACACGGAGGACAAGCACCGTCGTGTGGATGATTACCCCTTCGGCGGGGGCGCGGGGATGCTGCTTACGCCGCAGCCGCTGTTTTCCTGCTTTGAGGCCGTCATGGCAAAGCACGAGGGAAAGCGGCAGCGAAATATATATCTGAGCCCGTCCGGCAGCGTGCTTTCGCAGGATATCGCAAGGCGTCTGCAACAGGATTATGACGTGCTGAATCTGCTGTGCGGGCATTACGAGGGCGTGGATCAGCGCGTGCTCAGTAGCCTCATAGACGAGGAGATATCCATCGGTGATTATATATTGACGGGCGGAGAGTTGCCCGCAATGGTGCTTATGGATTGTGTGATGCGCTATGTGCCCGGTTTTTTATCGAACGATGAATCCGTGGCCACGGAGAGCTTCGACGGCGGATTGCTGGAATACCCGCAATACACCCGGCCGCAGGAGTTTCGCGGTATGGGCGTGCCCGAGGTTCTTTTATCCGGCCATCACAAGAATATAGAGCAGTGGAAACGCGAGCAATCGCTTTTGAAAACGGCGCGCTTGCGGCCCGATCTGCTGCAAAAGGCAGAGCTTTCTGAAAAAGAGAGCGAAATGCTGGCAAAAAGTGAAAAACAGGCTTGATAATGCGCTTTATGTATGGTAGAATCAAGTTTGTCACGTTTTGAATAGGGTGGTCCGCTGCCTTGATACGAAGGTAAGAACGCCTGAGAGGGAAGGAGGCTTTAAAGAATGAATGATATAATCAAAGCGATTGAAGCTGAGCAGCTCAAAACCAACCTGCCCAAGCTGACGATAGGCGACACCGTTCGCGTAAACGTTAAGGTTGTGGAAGGTACAAGGGAAAGAATACAGGTTTTCGAAGGTTATCTGATCGCCCAGAAGGGCGGCGGGCTTTCCGAAACAATAACCGTGCGCCGTCTGTCTTACGGCATAGGCGTGGAAAGAACATTCCCCATACACTCTCCGCGTATCGATTCCATAGAGGTTGTACGCCACGGCAGAGTTCGCAGGGCGAAGCTCTATTACCTGCGTGACAGGGTGGGCAAGGCCGCGAAGATAAAGGAAAGATAACAAAAATACCGGCATCGCACAAGCTGCGGCGTCGGTATTTTTATAATGGTTTATAGCAAAGTGCTTTGATATGTTCCATCCAGCCTGACCACTCGGCTGCCAAATGCTTTTGGTGTTCTCTTATCAGCATTTTAGGGCAAATGCAGGGAAATTCTACCAATAGCCTGGCTTCCATCCCGGTTGGCGTATTCTTGAATTGATGTCTCACGCCGCCGATAACCGTGCCATCCTTCAATTTTGCTATCCCGACGGATTGGTGTGTATAGCTTAAATCCCTTGGCTCATTAATCCCTGCTTCATCATCGAAGGTAATAAAGAATTGAGTGGGTAACGGGCTATTGCCAGCGGTTTCAATTACCTCAAGCGTTCCGTTTTGGGGATGTAGTAAGTAATGATCCGGACATACAGAAACATTTACAGTACGGTTTTCAACCGTAGCGTTCAGCATTAAATCGTTTATCTCTTTGCTGAAAACCTCTGCCTTTAAATCTGCCACATAAATTGTTGTAAGCGCATTTCTACGCTTTCCGCCGGATAAAACGCTGGCAAGCCTCATAAACCGTGTGCTAATATACAAATTTTTTTTTAAAAAATCTCGCATTTCATCACAGGACAATTTCAATTTTATATTGGCCAGATTCTGGCATAGATACTCTGTACTGCCCGATAGATCAACCTTTGCTTTAAACTTTTTCAAAACCTTTATGGCTCTTTTTCGCTTCCATTGCTCAAGCTTTTTTTGTGTAAAAACAATACCATCAATGACAATTTTCATATAACAAACATATCCTTTCAGTCAGCAAAATCATTTTTCTTTATTTTAATATTGCTGTTTATATATGTCAAATGGTAACAACTTACATATTTTGCCTTCACTTACAACAATATTGATTTGCTCATTGTTGCAATTTTATGTATACTATAAAATGCAAACGGAGGGTTGAATGGATATACAATGGTACCCCGGGCACATGACAAAGGCGCGGCGGCAGCTTAAAGAAAAGCTTAAAATGATAGATATGATCATAGAGGTGCTGGACGCGCGCGCGCCCAAAAGCTCTGTGAACCCGGATTTTGACGATCTTTTTTCCGCCAAAACGCGGCTTTATGTGCTTAACAAGGCCGATCTTGCGGACGAGGCGGCCACCAAGCGCTGGATAGAGCATTTCAAGGCGCAGGGCATAAAGGCCGTTGCCTATTCCGCGGTGGAGGGCAACGCCGAACGCTTGAAAAAGGATATAGTTTCGGCGGGCGAGGCGCTGCTCCAAAAATACCGCGCCAAGGGCGTGAACAAAACGCTGCGCGCGCTGGTGGCGGGCATACCCAACGTGGGCAAATCCGCCATATTAAACCGCCTGCTGGGCTCCAAAAAGCTCAAGGAGGGCAACAAGCCGGGCGTTACAAAGGGTCTGCAATGGGCGAAGATAGACCCCTATCTTGAGATAATGGATTCGCCCGGCCTGCTGTGGCCCAAATTTTCGGACGAGCGCACGGGCGCCGTTGTGGCGCTGATAGGCAGTGTGAAGCTGGATATATTGGACGAAGAGGGGCTGTGCTTTTATCTTTTGAAGCTGCTTGCGCAAAGCGCTCCCGAAATGCTGACCGAGCGCTACAAGCTGGAGGCCATACCCGAGGACACCGTGCGGCTCATGGAGGAGATAGCGCAAAAGCGCGGCTTTTTGCTCAAGGGCGGCGTGCTGGATATGGAGCGCACAGCCAAAACGGTGCTGGATGAATTCAAAAACGGCAGGATGGGCAGGATAAGCCTGGAGCTGCCGGAGGAGTGATATGGGCGTAAGGGAAGAGCAGAAGCGGCAAAAGCTGCAATATATGACGGAAATAGAACGCGAGCACTGGCAGGAAGGCGAGCTGCTTATAGCCGGAATGGACGAGGCGGGTCGCGGGCCGCTGGCGGGCCCGGTGGTGGCCGCCTGCGTCATAATGCCGCCTACCGATCTCATTTTGGGCGTGGATGATTCCAAAAAGCTCACCGAAAAGCGGCGGGAAGAGCTTTACGAAGCCATACTGGAGCGCTGCGTCGCCTATTCGGTGGGCATTGTAGGCCAGGAGATGATAGACAGCGTGAATATACTAAACGCCACGCGCATGGCCTTCATGCAGGCGCTTGAGGGCATGGAGGTCAAACCGGAGCAGGTGTATACGGACGCCATGCCGCTTGATTGCGACATACCCTGCACATCCATGGTGAAGGGGGACGCGCGCATGTATTCCATTGCGGCGGCCTCAATAATTGCCAAGGTGACGCGTGACAATATAATGAAGCAGTGCGCGGAGCAGTATCCGCAATACGGTTTCGAGCAGCACAAGGGCTACGGCACAAAGGCGCATTACGATGCTATTGAAAAGTACGGCGTGCTCCCCATACACCGCCGCAGCTTTCTAAAGAAGATATTGGAGCGGCAATGAGCACGGTGGATATAGGCCGGCAGGGCGAGGAATATACCTGCGCTTACCTGCAAAAGCAGGGTATAAATGTACTTGCGCGAAACTACCACTGTCGCGGCGGCGAGGTGGATATAATAGCCCGCGAGGGCGATACGGTGGTTTTTGTTGAGGTGAAAACGCGCGGAGGCGGCGGCTTTGGCAGCGGAGCCGAGGCGGTGACGCCGGCCAAGATAAAGAAGATAATACACGCGGCGCAGAATTATATTATGAATGAAGTGCCAAGGGAAGAGAGCTTTCGTTTCGACGTGGCCGAGGTCTTCTTGCGGGACGGGCTTTTTTCCATGAATTATATAAAGAACGCTTTTGAGGTTTAACTGATATGGACGATGAACGCATTATAGCGCAAAATGAATTCATATTGCCTTTCATGGTTATAGGCATTATATTTTTGTGCGTCATGCAGTATATGTATATGACGCAGCGGGCAAAGAAGCGGCTGGAGCCGGAGCCATCCATGCTGAGCATATTCATACTAATGGCGGCCGCGGCATTCATAATACGTATGCTGATCGGCTACAACATGCCGGGCTACATAACGGATATGGACTGCTTTAGATCCTGGTCGGCACACGCTTACGAGGGCGGCCTGCAAAACTTTTACAACGGAGATTTCTTCGCGGATTATCCGCCAATGTATATATATATACTGTCCTTTTTGGGCTTCATAAGGGACGCGGCCTCGGTGGACATAATGTCGCCCGCCTTCGGGCTAATGGTGCGCATGCCCTCGCTTATAACGGATATAATACTTGCCGCCATGGTGTTTTTCCTCGCCAAGCGCGAAATAAACGGGAAAATGGCGCTCTTCCTCTCCGCGCTAATACTGTTCAACCCCGCTATAATGGCGAACGACGCGCTTTGGGGTCAGGTGGACGTGCTGGTGACCATATTTATGGTGCTCACCGTTTATATGCTGTACAAGGAAAAATATCTGCTGTGCTCGGTTATGTTTGCGATAGCCTTCCTGTTCAAGCCGCAGGCCATAATGATAGCGCCGCTGCTGCTCTTCGTTTTTGTGCGCAATATAGTGGTGGCGAAAAACAAGCTGCGGCCGGTCGTTACGCTGGCGCTTGCCATCGGTATATTTGTGGGTCTGTTCTTCCTTGTGCCGCTGCCCTTTGGCGCGGGGAAGGAACCGCTTTGGCTGGTGGAACGCTATACGCAGACCGTCGGCCAGTATCCGCAGGCCTCGCTGAACGCCTTCAACGTTTTCTCACTCGCCGGGCTGAATTTTCTGGACGCGGGCGAATATTCCTTCCTGGGGCTGGCGCTCAATAAATGGGGCTTCATATTCATTGCCATAATATGCCTTTATACGCTGTGGCTTTACATCAAAAAGCCGGATAAACGCTTTCTCTTCGCACTCGCGGCGCTTATTGTGGTGGGCGTGTTCGCCTTTTCGCACGGTATGCACGAACGGTATCTGTATGTCGTGCCCGTGCTGCTGCTCTTCGCCTATATATTCTTAAAGGATAAGCGGCTCATTACCTGCACAATACTCACCTTTGGTATATCGCTCGTGAACACCTGCTTAGCGCTTTATTTCTATCAGGTGTGGCTGCCCACCGAAATGGTGGTCATTCTTTCCGCTGTTGCGGTGGCTATATTCGTTTACACCATATACGTTATCTCCATGATAGCGCTCAAACCGGTACAGGAATTGAAGCCGAGGGAAGCAGCAGAGGGGGAGCCCACGCGCGAAAGTTTTGCAGGGGCTTCGGCCGCAACACGGCTGGAGCAGTTTGGCGCGCCCAAAAAATATATCACGGGCAGAGACGGGCTCATAATGCTGGTGATATCGGCTATATACGCCGTGGTGGCCTTTACGAATCTGGGAGCGACGCAAATACCCTCCACCAGCGCCAATATAAACGACGATATACTATACGAATTCAGCCAGCCGGAGGAGCTGAGCTTATTCCTATACTATCCAGATTATGGCGAGGGCGAATTTGAGGTGTATTTTTCCCAGGACGGCGAAAACTATTTGAAGGCCGATATGACCAATAGCAGCAACGAACCCATAGATTCGGTGGTTCACGAGAAGTCGCAGCTTTACAAATGGAACCATTACGGCCTGCCCAACATAGCGAAATACGTGCGCATACGCCCGCTTTCGGGCGATCTGCCGCTGCTTGAAACGGCCTTTATGAATGCGCAGGGTCAGCTTGTGACGCCAACGCGGGTGACGGGGAGCGGCGGCGAGATAACGGCGCTTACGGACGAGCAGCAGCTGGTACCCGCCGAGCGCACCTACATGACGGATTTTTATTTCGACGAGCTGTATCACGTGCGTACGGCCTACGAAAACATACACCGCCTGCCCATATATGAATGGACGCACCCGCCGCTCGGCAAGATCATAATAGCCTCGGGCATAGAGATGCTGGGCATGAACCCCTTTGGATGGCGTTTCATGGGTACGCTGGCGGGCGTGCTTATGCTGCCCGTGATGTACGTGCTGGCCATGCTTATGTTCAAAAAGCGGCGCTACGCCGTCTTTGCCACCGTGCTGCTTGCGGCCGATTTTATGCATTTTGCTCAGACGCGCATAGGCACTGTAGACAGCTTCAGCGTGCTTTGGATAATGCTGATGTACCTGTTCATGTTTATGTACACCCAGCGAAATTTCAACCGCCAGCCCGTCAAAAAGACGCTGCTGCCGTTGTTTTTGAGCGGGCTTTTCTTCGGCATAGGAGCGGCCACAAAGTGGATATGCATATACGCGGGCGTGGGGCTTTTAGTCATATTCCTCTTTATGATGTACCGAAGGTATGACGAATACCGCTATGCCAAGCAGAGCGGGCAATACCCCGATATCGTGGAAAATTACGGTAAAAATCTGCGAACGACGCTGCTTTGCTGCGTGGGCTTTTTCATATTGATTCCGGCGGCCATATACATCGCCTCTTACGCGCCGTATTTTATGGTGAAGGGGAACGACGCCTACACAAGCATTTCGGATATAATAGACAATCAGAAAGCCATGCTGGGCTACCACGCCAATCTCGACCCGGAAAAGGTGCACCCTTTTGCTTCGAAGTGGTATACCTGGCCGCTGGACGTTCGACCGGTGCTGTTTTTCAGCTATCAGAATGCGTCTACACACACCATCGCCACGCTGTCCACAATGGGCAACCCGCTACTATGGTGGACGGGCGTCATCGCCGCGGTTTATTTCATAATAAACGCTGTGCGCAGCAAGCGCCACCGCACTTTCACGCTGCTGTTTTTGGGTATAGCCGCGCTTTCGCAGTTTGCGCCCTGGATGCTCGTGACGCGCGAGGTGTTCATATACCACTATTTCGCAACAGTGCCGTTCTTGATATTGATAGTGGTGTACTGGCTCAAATATATGGCGAAGGATTTCAAATACGGCAAACAGTTTGCCCTGATATTCGTTATAGCCTGCGTGGCCATGTTTGCCTTCTTCTATCCGGTAATAACGGGCGTGCCCGCAGACGCGAGCTATATAAACGGTCTGAAATGGCTGGGAAGCTGGCCCTTCTATTGATAAAATGATTTAAAAAGGCCGCCGCGAAATGACAAACGCGGCGGCGATTTTTTGTATGTTCAGTCTATGAGACCCGACCAATATTTTCTGTCCATACTGCGGTATTGCAGCGCCTCGGCTATGTGCGCCGCCTCTATGCCGCTGCTGCCGTCTATATCCGCGATTGTGCGCGAAACCAGCAGCATGCGGGTATAGGAACGGGCGCTCAGCTTCATTTTTTCGTAGGCGGCCTGCAGCAGAGATTCGCCCTCCGCTGTGAGCGCGCAAAACTTCTTCGCCGAAGCGGAATCGAGCTGGCTGTTGCGGAATATTCCGGCGTTTTTGTAGCGCTGCAATTGCACGCGCCGCGCGGAGTCCACCCGCTGCTTTATGCTGGCCGAGCTCTCTTGATCCTCGTCCGAATGAAGCTGCGTATAGTCTATCCGCCCCATCTCGACGTGCAGATCCAGCCTATCTAAAAGCGGCCCGCTTATGCGCGAGAGGTAGCGCGTAATCTGAGGCGGTGTGCAGCGGCAATCCGCCTCGGCCGAGCCGTAGTTCCCGCAGGGACAAGGGTTCATGGAGGCCACGAACATAAAATCGGCAGGGTAGGAAAGCTTGCTGTTCGCGCGGGAGATGGACACCGTGCCGTCCTCCAGCGGCTGGCGCAGCGCCTCCAGCACGGAGCGCGAAAACTCGGGCAGCTCATCAAAATATAGTACGCCGTGGTGCGCCAGGCTTATTTCGCCCGGGCGGCTCTTGGAACCGCCGCCTATTATGGCCACGGAGGAAGCCGTGTGGTGCGGGCTGCGAAAGGGACGGCGGGATATGATGCTGCCCCCGCTCTTTGTTTCGCCGGCAGCGGAGTGAATCTGAGTGATCTCCAGCGCCTCAGAGAAGGTAAGATCGGGCAGTATGCCGGGCAGCGCCTTCGCCAGCATGCTCTTGCCAGAACCGGGGCTGCCTATCAGCAGTAAATTGTGCCCGCCCACCGCGGCTATCTCCATAGCGCGTTTGGCGCGCTCCTGCCCGCGTATATTGGCAAAATCTATGAAGCCCTCCTCGGGCGCGGCAGGGCAGCGCCATTTTTGCGGCTCCAAAAGCTGCGGCTTTTCCGTTTTATCCAGCACAGCGGCAAAATCCTTGAGGTGCTTCACGGGCAATATCTTTATGCCCTCTATGCAGCTTATTTCCTTGCGGTTTTCATAGGGCACCACCATGAGGTTGAAGCCCCGCCGCCGCGCGTCTATGACCATGGGCAGTATGCCGCTTACCGGACGCACGTCTCCGTTGAGCGAAAGCTCGCCGAATATGACCATGTATTTCAGCAGTTCTCCCGATACCTGCTCGCTGGCTACCAAAAGACCGGTTGCGATCGCAAGATCATACATGGGTCCCTCCTTGCGCTGGTCGGCCGGGGCGAGGTTCACCGTTATTCGCTTGGCGGGGTATTCGTAGCCCGAATTTTTGATGGCGGAGCGGACGCGCTCGCGCGATTCTTTTACAGAAACGTCCGGCAGCCCGCATATGTCGTAGGCGGGAAGCCCGTTATATACGTCCGTTTCAACTAAAACAGGGTAGCCCGATATGCCGTTCAGCCCGTAACTGAGCACCTTTGAAAGCATTATGTTCCTCCCGTGATATCTGAATGGAATGATTGATTTCATTATGCTTGCCATTACAGTTATTGTCAAGCGGTGTAAAAAATGATTAGACAAATCAAAAATATCAGTATACAATAGTAGAGATTTATTAGTGCAAAACGCTTTTTGTGCGACTTTGGCGGTTTTTGCGGCTTGGAGCTGTTTTTCGGGTGCGTTTTATGAGGCTAACTGAGGAAGAAAAATATTGGCTGTGGTTGGCGAGCGCGGACGGTATGGGCGCGGCGACTTTTTACGCTATACTGGGCGCTTTTGAGGACGCGCGCACGGCCTGCGAAAACGCGAAAGAGGTACAAAAGCGGCTGCGGCTGCCAAAGACGCTGGCCGAAAACTGGAATAGATGCATGGATGTTTCCTTTGGGGACAGACTGCTTGAAAACATAGAAAGATCGGGCATGAATGTGCTCACGAGACTGAGCCAGGATTATCCAAAAATGCTGGGGGATATTGACAATCCGCCGCCGGTGCTGTATTTTAGAGGCTGTGTGCCCAATATGGATGATATGACCTGCGGCATGGTGGGCACGCGTACCCCCACAAGATCGGGCGTGCAAACGGCCATAAAGATGGCGCGGGAGCTTGCGGAGCGCGGCGTGGTAATAGTTTCGGGCATGGCGCGCGGCGTGGATACGGCGGCGCACAACGGAGCGCTTCAGGGCGGCGGCAAGACGGTGGCCGTGCTGGGCTGCGGCGCGGACGTGGTATATCCGCCGGAAAACCGCAGGATATATGACGAAATAGCGGAACGCGGCGCTGTGATATCAGAGTTCAAGCCGGGCTCAAAGCCGGAGCTTTGGTGCTTTCCGCTCAGAAACCGCATAATCGCCGGTCTGTCCCACGCGCTTTTGGTGGGCGAGGGCGGGCAGAAAAGTGGCGCGCGCATAACGGTGGATTACGCGCTCAGTCAGGGCAAAGAGGTTTTCGTGATGCCCTGCAATATGTCCTCCAAGGTGGCGCAGCTTCCGGGATACCTGGTTGAATCGGGCGCCATGATAGCTTCCGGCGCGCGGCAGCTCATGGAAAACATGAGTTGGGAAGCGAGCTGGGAGGAGCCTTCGGAGGAGGGAACCGCTTCAGGAATGAACGCGGACGAGCAGTTGGTATACGCCATGCTGGACAGGGAAGAACTGACGGCGGACGAGATTTGCGCTCAGACGGGTATAGATATAAAGAGCATGAATATGCTTTTAACGCTCATGGAAATAAAGGACAGCATTTCCGCGTTGCCCGGCGGGCGGTATGGCGTTAACAAATAATTTACAGTATGCGCGGCGCCAAGGATATATAATATAGTAGAAACAGGAATGGAGAACACAAATGGCAGTGGAAAAAACGCCAACGGCAAAAAAGACGGCTGCGAAGCCCAAGGAAGCAACGGCAAAGAAGACGGCTGCGAAAACTGCTACCAAAACAAAGAAAAACCTTGTTATTGTGGAGTCGCCCGCAAAGGCGAAGACCATTGAGAAGTTCCTCGGCAAAAACTATTCGGTGAGAGCTTCCAACGGGCATTTGAGGGATCTTCCCAAGAGCAAGATAGGCATAGATGTGGAGAACGATTTTGAGCCTCAATACACCACCATACGCGGCAAGGCGCCGCTCATAAAGGCGCTCAAGGACGAAGCCAAGAAGGCGGACAAGGTGTATCTCGCGACAGACCCCGACCGTGAGGGCGAGGCCATTTCCTGGCATATAGCAAACATACTCAATTTGGATATGGACCAAAAGTGCCGCATAGAATTCAACGAAATAACCAAAAACGCGGTAACGGGAGCCATAAAGCAGCCCCGTTTGCTTGATATGCAGCGTGTGGACGCGCAGCAGGCGCGTCGCGTGCTTGACCGCTTGGTGGGCTATAAGCTGAGCCCGCTTTTGTGGCGCAAGGTGAAAAAGGGGCTTTCCGCCGGCCGTGTACAGAGCGTTGCCGTGAAGGTGATAGTTGACCGCGAAAACGAGATACGCGCCTTCGAGCCGGAGGAGTTTTGGACGATATCCGCGAACCTTGACCGCGAGGGCCAGGTTTTTGAGGCCAAGTATTACGGCAAGGGCGGCGAAAAGGCCAAGCTGGAGAACGAAGAGCAGACAAACGCCGTGCTAAAGGACATTGAGGGCAAGGATTTTGTTATATCCAACGTAAAGACGGGCACGCGCAAGAAGAGCGCGCTGCCGCCCTTCACCACCAGCTTCTTGCAGCAGGCGGCCTCGGGCAAGCTGGGCTTTACGGCCAAAAAGACAATGATGCTGGCGCAGCGCCTTTATGAGGGCGTGCCGCTTGAGGGCGGCAATACGGTCGGCCTCATAACATATATGCGTACCGATTCCACGCGCGTTTCGGCAGAGGCGCAGACCGCTGCTATGGAGCACATACGCCAGAAGTACGGCAATGAATACGCTCCTGAAAAGCCAAACACCTACCGTGGGCGCAAGGGCGCGCAGGACGCGCACGAGGCCATTCGTCCCACATATGTGGATTATTCGCCTGAAAATGTTAAGCAATACCTCACGGGCGATCTTTTCAAGCTGTATAAGCTCATATACACACGATTCATGGCAAGCCAGATGACGCTCTCGCTCTTTGAGACGCTGGCCTACGATATTGACGCGAACGGCCAGACCTTCAAGGCAAGCGGTTCGCGCATACTCTTCAAGGGTCACCTTGCCGTGTATGATTCCAAAACGGAAGACGACGACATGAAGATGCTGCCCAAGGCGGACGTGGGTGACAAGTGCGCCCTCGTTTCCATAGACCCCAAGCAGAATTTCACGCAGCCGCCCGCGCGATACACGGAGGCCTCGCTCATAAAGTTTTTGGAGGAAAAGGGCATAGGCCGTCCCAGTACCTACGCGCCCATAATATCCACCATTTTAGACCGTATGTATGTGGCCAAGGAGGCAAAATCCTTTGTGCCAACAGAGCTTGGCGAGATAGTGAACGATATGATGGCAAACAATTTTTCCGATATAGTGGATATAACCTTCACTGCCGACATGGAAGAAAAGCTGGACGACGTGGAGCAGGAGGGAACGGACTGGCGCAAGATAATAAAGGATTTCTATCTGCCCTTCGAGAAGGATCTTGAGGAGGCGGACAAAAATATAGAGCACGTGGTGCTGCCCGAGAAGGTTTCGGATATAATATGCGAAAAATGCGGCGCCAACATGGTGCACAAGATGGGGCGCTTCGGCGAATTTTTGGCCTGCCCCAACTATCCGGAGTGCAAAAACACCAAGCCCATAGTGCAGGAGGCGGACGTGCCCTGCCCTAAGTGCGGCGGTAAGGTGGTAATAAAGCGCTCCAAAAAGGGCAAGAGCTTTTTCGGCTGCGAAAACTATCCCCAGTGCGATTTTGTTTCCTGGGATAAACCGCTGGAGGAAAAGTGCCCAGAGTGCGGCGCGTATATGACCGAATCCAAATACAAGTGGGGCGGCAAGGTGCAGAAAAAGTGCTCTAACGCCGAATGCGTGACGAACAAAAAGAAAACGGCGGAAGCTAAGAAAGAGGGATAACATAGTTGTAAATATATTGGGCGCGGGGCTGGCCGGGTGCGAGGCGGCACACCAGCTTGCGCGGCGCGGCGTGGCCGTGCGTTTATACGAGATGAAGCCGGAGAGACGCTCCGCGGCGCACAGCGCGGACGGTTTTGCGGAGCTTGTGTGCAGCAATTCTCTGCGTTCTGACAGGCTTTCCAATGCGGCAGGATTGCTCAAAGAGGAAATGCGCGCGCTGCAAAGCCTTATAATGCGCGCGGCAGACGAAACAGCCGTGCCCGCGGGCGGCGCGCTGGCGGTGAACAGAAAGGATTTCTCCGCCTACATAACGGCGGAGCTACATAATAACGAGCTTGTGGAAATAATCCACCGTGAGGTGGAGGATTTTTCCATGTTTTCGTATGAGGATATTGTGATCGTGGCCACCGGTCCGCTCACCTCCTCGCCGCTTGAGGCGGCCATAGCGCAATTGACGGGCAGGGAATACCTGCACTTTTTCGACGCGGCCGCGCCCATCGTGAGCGCGGAAAGCGTGGATATGGGAAGCGCCTTTTGCGCCTCCCGCTACGGCAAGGGCGGGGACGACTATATAAACTGCCCCATGACGCGCGAGGAATACGAGGCCTTTTACGCCGCGCTGACCTCGGCAGAGTGCGTGCAGATGAAGCATTTCGAGCAGGACGGAGTGTTTGAGGGCTGTATGCCCGTGGAGGCAATGGCGGCGCGCGGCGTGCAGACACTGCTATTCGGCCCACTCAAGCCCAAGGGGTTGACCGACCCCAAAACGGAGCGCCAGCCCTACGCGGTGGTGCAGCTCAGAAAAGAGGACGCGGCCGGAACGATGCTGAATCTGGTGGGTTTTCAAACGCACCTCACCTTTGCGGAGCAGCGCAGGGTGTTCGGCATGATTCCCGCATTGCGCAACGCGGAGTTTTTACGTTACGGGGTTATGCACCGAAACACCTTCCTCAATTCGCCCGGGCTGCTGGACGAATATTACCGCCTAGTCTCCCGCCTGAACCTGCGTTTTGCCGGGCAGATAACGGGTGTGGAGGGTTACGTGGAAAGCGCGGCTTCCGGGCTTATGTGCGGCATATTCACCGCGCTGGAGCTTGCGGGCAAACCGCTGCCCAAGCCGGACGCATACACGGCCACGGGTGCGCTGAGCTTGCACGTTAGCCGCAGCGTATCGGGCGATTTTCAGCCCATGAACATAAACTTTGGCATAATAGAGCCGCTTCCTGAACGCATTCGCGGAAAAGAGGAAAAAAATACGAAGATATCCCAAAGGGCGCTTTACCGTCTGCGGGAA
Organism: uncultured Christensenella sp.; assembly: GCA_964464145.1. Lineage (GTDB taxonomy): Bacteria > Bacillota > Clostridia > Christensenellales > Christensenellaceae > UBA5399. The sequence goes on along the minus strand of CAYXFB010000056.1, from coordinate 3,524 downwards.
ATGATAGAGCAATACGGACTATAAACACAGAGAGGTAGATTATGGAATTCAGAGGAACTACTATACTGGCCGTCAAGAAGGACGGAGCCTGCGCCATAGCGGGCGACGGCCAGGTAACGATGAGCGAAAAAATTGTTATGAAATCCACGGCCAAAAAGGTACGTCGCCTATTTAACGATAAGGTGGTGGTGGGCTTCGCGGGCAGCGTGGCGGACGCTTTCGCGCTCTCCGAAAGGCTGGAAAACAAGCTGGAGGAATACGGCGGCAGTCTGCAAAGAGCGGCAGTTGAGCTGGTGCAGGAGTGGCGTATGGACAAGGCCATGCGCAAGCTGGAGGCGCTCTTGATAGCGGCGGACGCGGAAAACCTGCTCATAATATCGGGCACGGGCGAGGTTATAGAGCCGGACGACGGCGTGTGCGCCATAGGCTCGGGCGGCACTTACGCGCTTTCGGCGGCGCGTGCGCTCATACAAAACACGGGGCTTTCAGCCAAGGAGATAGCGTATAAGGGGCTCAAGATAGCCAGCGAGATATGCGTATACACAAACGACAATATAATCATAGAAGAAGTGTAAGAGGTGAGGATATGTCATATTTAACACCAAAAGAGATAGTAGCCGAGCTGGATAAATATATAATAGGGCAGGACAAGGCCAAGCGTACTGTGGCCATAGCCCTCAGAAACCGCTACCGCAGAAGCAAGCTGGACGCGGAGATGCGCGAGGAAGTGACGCCCAAGAACATTATAATGATAGGGCCGACGGGCGTGGGTAAAACGGAGATAGCCCGCAGGATATCCCGCCTTATGGACGCGCCCTTTATAAAGGTTGAGGCCACCAAGTTCACGGAGGTGGGCTATGTGGGGCGCGACGTGGAATCTATGATACGCGACCTAGTGGAGGCGGCCATACGCATGGTGAAGGCGCATCGCTACGAAACGGTGCGAGAGCAGGCGCGTGTGAACGCGGAGGAGAGGCTGGTTGATCTGCTGGTGCCGCAAAAGCAGGCGCACGCGGGCGCTTCCAACCCGCTCAGTATGCTGTTCGGTCAGCCGCAGGCGATAAACGCGCCCTCCGAGACGGACGACGAAAAGCAAAAGAGGCTCAACAAAAGGGAGCAAACGCGAGACAACCTGAGGAACGGCAAGCTGGAGAACCTCATGATAGAGATAGAGGTGGAGGTAACCTCGGGCAGCAACGTTGAAATTCCGGGTATGGGCGGGGAGAGCATGGGCGATCTGTTGTCCGGCATACTGCCCACCAAAACCAAGAAGCGCAAGGTGAACATCACCGAGGCGCGTAAGATACTCGAGCAGGAGGAATCCGAAAAGCTCATAGATATGGACGAGGTAATACAGACCGCCATAGAGAGCGCGGAGCAGAACGGCATAATATTCCTGGACGAGATAGACAAGATAGCCGGAAAATCCATGGGGCAGGGGCCGGACGTTTCCCGCGAGGGCGTGCAGCGCGATATACTGCCCATAGTGGAGGGCAGCACGGTGATGACCAAGTACGGGCCGGTAAAGACGGACTATATGCTTTTTATAGCGGCGGGCGCCTTCCACGTGGCCAAGGTTTCAGACCTTATACCCGAGCTGCAGGGGCGTTTCCCCATAAAGGTGGAGCTTGAAAACCTCACCAAGAAGGAATTTGAGCGCATACTCACGCAGCCCAAAAACGCCATAACAAAGCAATATGAAGCGCTGCTGAAAACGGACGGCGTTATAATAGATTTTACGCGCGAGGCGCTTAAAAAAATAGCCGAGATTGCCGATATAGCCAACGAAAGCACGGAAAATATAGGCGCGCGCAGGCTGCACACTATCGTGGAAAACCTGCTGGAGGATATTTTCTTCGAGGCGAATGGCGCGGAGCCGGAAACTACTGTCACAATAGATAAAAAATACGTTGTGGAGCATTTGAAAAAAGAAGAGCAATATCAGAATTTGCAGAAGTATATACTTTGATGTTTTGATATTGCCGGAATATGTGGAGTGAAGAAGAAGTGAAAGAAACGGAACAGAAAACAAACAAGAGGCCGCGCCGCCAGCCAAGGGCGAAGCAGGAAGAAGCGGTCAAGACGGAGCAGACCAAGGCGGAGCAGACGCAAAAGCCCGCCAAGGAGCAGAGCGGCCAGCAGAGAAGGCGCAGAACGCAGAGCGCCAACGCCACCCGTAAAAAAGCGGAGCAGCCGGAGAGCGCCACCCGCAAAAGGACGGAGCAGGGCGAGGGCGGCCGCCAGAGAAAGAGCGCGCAGAGCGAAAAAAGCGCGCGTCAAAAGAAGCCAGCAGCTGCGAACGAGGGTGCTGCTGCGCGCAAGACGGAGCAGGCGCAGAGCGCGTCACGCAGAGCACCGGCGCGCAGGAGCGCGGCCAAGGAGCCAAAGCAGCGCACAATGAGCACGCCGGGCGTGAAGATCATACCGCTGGGCGGTATCGGCGAGATCGGCAAAAACATGACCATAATAGAATACGGCGACGACATGATAATGATAGACGCCGGACTCATGTTCCCGCGCGAGGAAATGCTGGGCGTGGATTATGTTATTCCCGATACCAGCTACGTCAAGAAGAACGTGCACAAGCTGCGCGGCATATTCATAACGCACGGGCACGAGGATCATATAGGCGCACTGCCCTACATTTTGAACGAATTTGACGTGCCGGTATATGGCTCCACGCTAACTATAGCGCTCATAGAGGCAAAGCTTTCAGAGCATCCGCACGTAAAGCCCAAGTTCGAATATGTAAAATCCGGCGGCAAGGTGCAGGCGGGCGTATTCAATGTGGAATTCATAAAGGTGAGCCACAGCATAGACGACGCCATGGGGCTGGCCATAACCACACCGGTGGGCGTGATTATACACACGGGCGATTTCAAAATAGATTTTACGCCGGTGGCCGGGCAGATAATGGATCTGAACCGCTTTGCGGAGCTGGGGAACAAGGGGGTGCTGGCGCTCATGGCAGACAGCACAAACGCCGAGCGTCCGGGCTTCACAATGTCTGAAAGTCAGGTGGGGGAAACCTTCCTAAACTATTTCAAGCAGGCAACGGGCAGAATAATAGTGGCCTCCTTTGCCTCCAACGTGCACAGGATACAGCAGGTGATAGACGTTGCCAAGCTGTATGACAGAAAGGTGTGCCTTGCGGGACGCAGTATGCTCAAATATGTGGGCGTGGCGCGCGAGATAGGCTATCTCAACGTGTCGGACGATATGCTCGTAAACCCGGAGGACCTGCGAAAGTTGCATGACGAGCAGGTGGTTATACTCACCACGGGCAGTCAGGGCGAAACAATGTCCGGGCTGGTGCGCATGGCTATGGGGCAGCATCCCAAGATAAACATAAAAGAGGGCGATTTGGTAATTATATCGGCGACGCCCATTCCCGGGAACGAAAGATACGTTTCCGACGTCATAAATATGTTGTACAGAAGAGGAGCCAGCGTCATAAATGACGCGAAGGACATGGTGCACGTTTCCGGCCATGCCTGCCGCGAGGAGCTCAAGCTCATGATGTC
>CAYXFB010000055.1:0-17727 GCA_964464145.1 uncultured Christensenella sp. | reverse complement strand
TGAGTATGCCCTGAGAAGCGTACATACCCTCTATATCCTCAGGAGAGGTCTCAAGACGGGCAAGCACTACCTTGTTTCCATCGGCAGCAGCTTTAACGGCATCCTCGGCCGTGAAATACAGCATACCGCAGGCAGCTCCGGGCGAAGCGGGCAGACCCTTAGATATGGGCGTCGCGGCCTTCAGAGCGGCGGGTATGAAGGTGGGGTGCAGCAGAGAATCCAGCTGCTTGGGCTCAACCTTCATGAGCGCCTCTTCCTTATTGAGCTTGCCTTCGTTCAGAAGATCAACGGCTATTTTCAGCGCGGCCATAGCCGTACGCTTACCGTTACGTGTTTGCAGCATGTACAGCTTGCCGCCCTCTATTGTGAACTCCATGTCCTGCATGTCCCTATAGTGGTTCTCAAGCAGCGTGGCTATGTCCACAAACTGCTGATACACCTCGGGCATCTGGTCTTGCAGATGCGAAATGGGCTGGGGTGTGCGGATACCCGCAACAACGTCCTCACCCTGCGCGTTCATGAGATACTCGCCGTACAGCTTTTTCTCGCCCGTGGAGGGGTCGCGCGTGAAGGCAACGCCCGTGCCGCAATCGTCGCCCATGTTGCCGAATACCATTGCCTGCACGTTAACGGCTGTGCCCCAGCTTGCGGGTATATCGTTCATGCGGCGATAAACTATGGCGCGCGGGTTGTCCCAGGAGCGGAAAACCGCCGTAACGGACTCTAAAAGCTGCTGCTTCGCGTCCTGCGGGAAATCCTCGCCCTTGAGCTTTTTGTATATCTCTTTATATTTTCCTACCAGCTCTTTGAGGTCGTCGGCGGTGAGATCTGTATCGCCCGTCACTCCCCTGGCCTCTTTCATGGCTTCCAGCTCGTGCTCGAAGTTCTCTTTGTCTATGCACATAACAACGTCGGAGAACATCTGTATGAAGCGACGATAGCTGTCGTACGCCCAGCGCGGATTGCCGGATTTCTTCGCCATACCCTCAACGGCTATATCGTTCAGGCCGAGGTTCAGTATGGTGTCCATCATGCCGGGCATGGAAGCGCGCGCGCCCGAACGAACGGATACCAGGAAGGGATTTTCCGAATCACCGAATTTCTTTCCGGCCTCGGCTTCGGTCTTGGCCATAGCTTCAAGGATCTGATCCACCACTTCCTGAGCTATTTTCTGACCGTCTTCATAATACTTTGTGCAAGCTTCCGTGGAAACGATGAAACCCTGCGGAACGGGCAGACCCAGATTGGTCATTTCGGCCAGGTTTGAACCCTTGCCGCCCAGCAGGTTTTTCATAGAAGCGTCACCCTCTTTAAACAGATATACATACTTGTTTGACATTTACTTTAACTCCTTTGTCAAATAATAAATTTACAAAAAACCGTACAAAAAACCGTATAACGGTCGCCGCATAAAAATAACGGGCGTACACCAACCAAGTTACACGGCCAGATAACATCACACATTATACATTAATTGTTTGCACAATACAACAGCAAATTTCCCTAAATACGCTTATTTATTGGGGTTTCAGATACTTTGACGTTTTAAGTTTGATATCTCCGGCCAAACGGATGTACTCCTCGGCCAAGTAAAGGAAAGCGGAATAGTCCACCTTGCCGCTCAAACGCGCCGTTTCACGCGGCTTTACGCCTAAAAGGCCGCCGAAAAGTCCGGTTGCGTCCACACCCGGGCGTTTTGCGCCCGCAGCCCGCGCGCAGGCCTCGCACACGGCGCCGCCCTGCTCCGCGCTCCAATATTCCACCCGCGCGACCGGCGCGCCGCACACAGAGCAAAAATCCAGCGCGGGAAAAACACCCAGCATGTCTATGGCCTGCACAAAAAAATAAGCCAGCGCGGTATTTTCCGCCAGACCGTATTTTTCCATGGAGTACAGCGTGTTTATGAGGGTGGCAAACAGCCGCTCCGGCTCGTCCGAATGCTCCAGCATGCGCTCCGTCAGCTCCAGCATAACGCAGCCCGCCGCGAACTTATCGTAATCGTTCTGTATGCCGAAAAACTCCTGCTTTATGAGCGCGCCGGTAACGAAATATCTGTCCTTCTTTTGAAAAAACTCGTACTCCGCGCAGCAAAAGGGTTGCGAAGCGGGCGCCAGACCGCTCTTTATGCGGCGCGCGCCCGTGGCCTGCGCGTTTATTTTTCCCTCCGTGCGTGAAAACAGCGTGAGTATCCTGTCGTTATCCCTGTAATTCACGGCGCGGAGCACTATGCACAATTGATTTTCCACCGCTTTATTCCTGATAGCCCAGCATTCTAAGCACCGAGGCCTTGTTTCGCCAGTCCGGCTTCACCTTCACCCACACCTGCAAAAAAACCTTGCTCGAAAGCATTTCCTCTATGTCCGCGCGCGCCTCCGAGGCCAGCTTTTTGAGCATGCGCCCGCCCGCGCCTATTATGATGCCCTTGTGCGAATCCTTTTCGCAGTAGATCACCGCGTCTATGTTGTACAGCTCCTTGTCCGCCACCTTCTCGAACTTTTCTATTTCCACGCCTATGCCGTGCGGAATCTCCTTGCCTATGCCCTTGAGCGCCTTTTCGCGTATTATCTCCGCTAAAAGAAGCTGCTTGGGCTGGTCGGTTATCATGTCCTCGGGGTAAAACATGGGGCTCTCCACCAGGTGCTTTTCAAGCTCTGCCAAAAGCTCCGCCACACCCTCGCCCGTCTGCGCCGAAATTTTCAATACGGGCAAGCCGAACGATGCTACCGACTCTGTTACCTCAGCTATACGCTCCTCGTCCACCGCGTCTATTTTATTTATCACTATGTAGGCGGGCACCTCTTTGGGCAGCCCTGCCAACAGCTCCTGATCGCGCTCCCTCGCGCCCGTTTTGGCGTCCACCAGAAAGAGCGCCACGTCAACGTCGCGCGCGGCGGCTTCGGCCGTGTTCACCATAAATTCGCCCAGCTTGTTTTTGGGCGCGTGCAGCCCCGGCGTATCCAAAAACACCATCTGGTAATCCTCCCGCGTTAGCAAGCCCGTTATGCGGTTGCGCGTGGTCTGCGGTTTTTTGGTGACTATGGCTATCTTGCTGCCCACTATGCGGTTTATAAGCGTGGATTTTCCCACGTTGGGGCTGCCAAGCAGCGCCACAAATTCAGATCTAAACATCTATTCTCCTTTATATCAGAAAAGCAAAAGCTGACTAAGCTGGAACACCAGCACGGTTATTATAACGCCCAGCAGCGCGCCCACCACCACCTCGGAAAAGGAATGCACCTTGGTTTCCATGCGGCTTTCGGCCACTATAAGCGCCATTATGGCCGCGAAGGTGGTGGCCACCGGGTCGTTTGAAACGAAGGCCACGGCCACGAAAAGCGCGAAGGCAAAGGCGGTGTGGCCGCTGGGCATGCCGCCCTGTACGTAGGTGCCCCCCTTCTTCAAAAAGCGTGATTTCATCATTATCACCGCCAGAAAAACCAGCAGCAGCGCCGCGAACACAAGGTAGGCGGGCAGATTGTTAACGTAATTTATGGTGTACGAGGCCGTGGTATACAGTTTTCTGAAAAACACGAGGTAGCCCACCACCAGCGCGCACATGGCCGCCACAAACACCGCGCCCGCAGAAACGTCCTTGGCCGTGCGCGCCAGCTCGTCGTACTCCTTTTTCACCACCAGGTCAACAACGGCCTCCACAGCCGTGTTTATAAGCTCGGCAAAAAACACGAAGGCTATCACCAGCACCAGCGCTATCATCTCAAAGCGCGTAACGTGCGAAACTATGCCCGCAACAATGGCAGCCGCGCCCATTATGACGTGGTAGCGCATATTGCGTTCCATTTTGAAGGAATGCAGAAAACCGTTTATTGCGTGATTGAAGCTGGAAAGAAGCGATTTGTTTGGCCTTACCTGCTTGTTTTGAGCATTATTATCCGCCATATATTATCTGCCGATCCCCGCCTTCTCCAGTATTTTGCGCTGGACCTCCAGCATCTCCTCCTCGCTCAATACGTCCATGTGGTCGTAACCCAAAAGGTGCAGCAGGCCGTGCAGCGCCAAAAAAGCCATCTCCCGCTCCATACTGTGACCAAGCTCGGCGGCCTGCGCCTCCGCGCGCTCCATAGATATGGCCACATCTCCCAGAAAAAGCACGCCCTCGTCCCACTCCGGCTCCGCTATATCCTCCGCGCTCCGCACCGGCCGGTGCAGCTCGTAGGCCGGAAAGGAAAGCACGTCCGTGGGCGCGTCCTTATGCCTAAAATCCCTGTTCAGCGCGGCAATGCCTATGGCGTCCGTCAAAAGCATGCTCACGGAAAAATCTATTCCCAAAAGCTCCGCCGCCGCCGAATACGCGCTCTCTATCGCGCCCGATATCCTGTGCGAAAAATCGACCGTGTCCTGCTCGTTAGAGTATGTTATCTTCATCCTCAGCTCCGTGTATCTTTATTTCCGGGTACTTTATACGCTGATGGTACACCCCCTGGAATATATTTATGAAGGCCTGAGCTATCTGCTTGAGATCGCGGCGGTTGAGCGGCGCGTTATCCAGCTGGCCCTCGTCATAGCGCTCGCGTATGAGCTTGTTCACCATCTTCTCTATGTCCTCACCGGAGGGGTTGTCCATACTGCGCACGGCCGCTTCCACGCAGTCCGCCAGCATCACTATGGCGCCCTCACGCGTCTTGGGCGGTATGCCGTCGTAGCGGAAATCCTCTATTTTCACCACGCCGCCGTCCTGCATGGCCTTGGCGTAAAAATAACCCGCCACGCCGTTGCCGTGGTGCTGTGAGGCTATAGCTATTATCTCCTCCGGCATCTTGTGCTTTTTTAAAAGCTCCACCCCGTCTGTAACGTGTTTTCTAAGTATTGCGGCGCTTTCTGCAGGCGAAAAATTATCGTGCGGGTTGAAATTGTTGCGCTGGTTTTCCTTAAAAAACATGGGGTTCTCTATCTTGCCCACATCATGGTAATACGCGCCCACACGCGCCAGCAGCGTGAAGCCCCCCACCGCGTTGCAGCCCGCCTCGGCAAGGTTGGCCACCAGCATGCTGTGGTGGTAGGTGCCCGGCGCCTCCATCATGAGCCGCTTTATCAGCGGATGGTTCGGGCCGGATAGCTCCAGCAGTTTGGAGGGGGTTATGAGCTTGAAAAGGCTCTCTATTATGGGCAGAACACCAATGCTCACTATTCCGCACAAAAGCCCGCTCACCAGCATTATGCCCACGTTCGCGAAGGATTGCTGCAATGTGGTGATCTTATACAGCCACAGTATGAAGCAAAGCACAGTGCCCGGCACCGCCGCCACCAGCCCGGCCAGCAACAGGCGGGAACGGTAACGCATATCTTTAAGAATAAACACGGCGAAGAAGCTGCCCAGCAGCATTGTGAGCAGCAGTATGAGCGACTGCCTGCTCAAAAGCTCCTGCCCGCTTGAGGTAACGCTCATCATGAGCAGCGAGAGGAACACGCCGTAAACTATGGCGTTCTTGGGCGATAAAAGCACCGCGCCCAGTATAACAAACAGGAACATGGGAAGTATATTCACACTCAAAAGCTGTGCGAAAGTGGTAAGCAAATAGGCCAGCGCCGTGAGTATGCATAGTATGGCCACCTTTTTGGTGTCCGTCATGAGCCTGCGGTTGAATACGGCCAGGAAGGTTATGTACAGCGCGAACACCATCGCTATGTATATGGCCACCGCGTAATATGGCTGTACCGCTGTTATCTCGGAGGCCAAAAGGCCGCGATCCTTCAATATGGCATACTGGTCTTCCGTTACAACGTTGCCCTTCAGAACTATATTCTGCCCCTTCTTGTATTCCACCGGCAGCACAAAGCTGGCCGCCTTGTCCTTTAACTCCTCAGTAGCCGCCGCGTCGAACACAAGGTTTTCCGTCAGGTCGTTTTCTATGATCTTGGTCAGCATTTTTTCCTGCGGTATGGAAAGCCGCTGCCGCTGCACTATATCCATAACGGTATAGTCTATTATTCCCTGTCTTTCCTCCGCGCTCACTCCGTCAAAAACGCTCTGCTGAACGATTCCCGAAGCCGCGCTCACAAGATCGCCCAGCTCCTCTTCCGTCATGGATATAAGTGTATATATATCGCTCTGCTCAAAATATGAGGGCAGCGAATCCTTGAGGGCGTTCTTTTCCGCCTGCGTAAGCAGTCCGTCCCAATCCACGCCGCGCGGCTCGAAGGCCGGTATCTCGTAGGCCGTGGGTATGGGCACGGGCGAGGGCGTGGGTGCCGGTGTGGGCGAAGGTGTGGGCGCGGGCGTGGGCGCGGCAGATTGCTCTGTGCCCGCCGCCGGCGCGGGCGTTGCGGCATTCGCCTCCGCCTGCCGCGCTCTTTCCATTTCGTCTATCTCCTTTTGCACGGCGGCCTGCGCGGCTTCCGCGTCCGCCACAGCTCCGGCCGACTCCTCCTTCAGCTTTTGCTGGTGCGCCTGCCAATATTGCTCCGCATTGCTGCGCGCCGCTGTGAGCGCGGCAAAATCATCCGAAAACTTTTGCAATATCTGCTGGCTCAGATCCTGATCGGATTTATACACATCGCCAACGTCGTCGCGCGCAGCCTGCTTTAGCCGCTCCGTTCCGTATTCATCCACAAAATCCTCCGGCGCCGTTATGGTCTCCGGAGATATCTCGCCCTGATTCACGTCGTATGTCTGCGGTGTAAGAGCTATGCTGGCCGTTATTATGCACACCAAAAGCGTACCCACGGCCATAAGCGTGTTTATAAAAACCTTGCGTTTCTGGCTTCCGCTCAGCTTAACCATTTAATTTCCCCATTTGATTCAGACAATACTGCCCTTTTTTCTGTTCTCGAATTTTTCGTACGCTTTTATGATGTTCTTCACCAGCGCGTGGCGCACAACGTCCTTATGCGAGAGATACATTATTGATATATCGTCTATGCCCTTCAAAATCTCCACGGCGTGGCGCAGACCGGAGGCGCGCTCCTTGGGCAGGTCTATCTGCGTTATATCGCCCGTCACAACCACTTTTGCGCCCTCGCCGAAGCGCGTCAAAAACATTTTGAGCTGCTCGCCCGTGCAGTTTTGCGCCTCGTCCAGTATTATAAAAGCGTCGTTCAGTGTGCGCCCGCGCATATAGGCCAGCGGCGCCACCTCGATCGTCCCCTTCTCCGAAAGCCGCGCGTAGGCATCCGCCCCCATAAAGTCGTACAGCGCGTCATAGAGCGGGCGCAGGTATGGATCCACCTTGTTTTGCAGATCGCCCGGCAAAAAGCCCAGGCTTTCGCCCGCCTCAACCGCCGGACGGGTGAGTATTATGCGCGAGACGCGCTTGTTTTTGAGCGCCACCACGGCCATTGCCATTGCGAGGTAGGTCTTGCCCGTGCCCGCGGGCCCTATGCAAAATGTGACCGTGCTGTCCTTTATGGCCTGCACATACTGCTTTTGCCCGAATGTCTTGCACTTTATCTGCTTGCCGCGCGAGGTGATGGCCACCACGTCCGACATCATTTGGCTCACTGCCTCTACGTGCCCGTCCGCCGCTATATCAAGCGCGCGCGCCACCGTGTCCGTATTTATGTTTTCGTTTTTGGCGTACATCTGCTTCAGCACTTCAATGGCGCCGCAGGCAAGCTCCGCGTCCGCCTTCGCGCCCGTTACCGTTATGCCCTCTTCGCCCGCGCGTATGGAAACGCCCAGCTTATCCGCTATCATGTTTATGTTCTCGTCAAAATTACCGAAAACGCCCGCCATTTGCTCCATACTGTCGAACACTATATTAAATTCTTCCAAATTATTCCCCCATATAAGCCAAAACTAGAATGCTCCGGCAGCCGGATCGTGAATTTTTTTTCATATCCAAACCTTTATTGCCGCGACCATACATTATACCCATTTAAGCATACATGCAAATTTTAACACAAACGCCCCAAAATTGCCACAATAAGCTGCAAATTAACCTCTGCGCAAAACAAAAACCCGGCGCACGATGCGACCGGGTCTGAAACAACACATTTTTAATGCTTTCTTTTTCTGGCGGCTTCCGCCTTCTTCTTACGCTTAACGCTGGGCTTTTCATAGTGCTCGCGCTTCCTTATTTCGGCCAGAACTCCGGCTCTGGCGCATTTGCGCTTAAACCTACGAAGAGCGCTTTCCAACGTTTCATTTTCGCCTACGCGTATTTCAGACATCCGTTTCCCCTCCTCCCATACTCTGCCACTACAATGTAACGGCGGGGAGTTTTCTATGTATTAACACAAATATTATAGTAAAATATAGCCTTTGTGTCAACATTTTTTATATATCAGCCGGGCGGCCAGCCAAGCGAACGCCCGCCCAGCAGGTGCATGTGAAGGTGTGGGACAGTTTGCCCGCCGTCACTTCCCGTGTTTATCACCAGCCTGAAGCCGCTGCGGTCGAGCCCTTTTTCCCGCGCTATGCTGCGCGCGGCGGCATACATAGCGGCCGTGTATTCCTCCGTCGCCTCCATTATATCGGCAAAGTGCGCCTTGGGAATTATGAGCACGTGCGTGGGCGCCTGCGGGTCTATATCGTTAAAGGCCAGCACCAGCTCGTCCTCATACACCTTGCTTGCGGGTATTTCGCTGCCCGCGATTTTGCAAAACAGGCAATCATCCATTTTATTATCCTCCTATAGATCAAGCAGTTTTTTAAGCGCTTCGTATATGCCCTCTTGGTCGTTCGAACTTGTCACCATATCCGCCGCCGCCTGCACGTCCGCCGGGGCGTTGCCCATTCCCACGCCCATTCCGGCGTGTTTGAGCATATCCACATCGTTGTAATTGTCGCCAAAGGCTATTATTTCGCTCTCGCTTATGCCCTCTCGCTCGCAAAAGGAGCGCACTGCGGCCGATTTTGAGGCTTCCACCGCCGTTATTTCTATGTAATTCACCGCCGACATGGCCGGGCGAACGTCCACGCTTATTTCCTTGAGGCGCGCGTATAAAAGCGCCGCGTCGGCCTCGTCCCCTATGCAAAACACCTTGTGCACGCTGCCGCAGCGCTTGAGGTAGCCCTCTATATCCGCAACCTCCGGCACCACGCTCACTATGCGGCTCTCCTCCTTAACGTGCGGATTTTCGAAGGAATCCACCACCCAGTCAAAGCCGCGGTAAATACTGCAATTCACAGTGTCAAAATTTCCGCTCGCGTAGTGGTATAGCTCGCTCGCGGCCTCGGCCGGTATCTCCACGCTCTCCAGCACCTCGCCCGCCGCCGAAAGCGTGAGCGCGCCGTTGTAGCTTATTATGGGCGCCTCTATTTGAAGCTCCGCAAGAAAAGGCGTCATAGCCTGCGGCATACGCGCCGAAACCAGTATGAACGGTATGCCCGAAGCCACCGCCCGCTTTATTATATCCGCCGTTTTGGGCGGTATGCGGCACTGCGAATCCAGCAGTGTGCCGTCCACATCGCAAAAAATACATTTATACCCGGCCATAGTGCCCCCCTATTATCCTTCCAGCTCCCCAAACATTATATCACGCGCCCTGCGCTTTAGCAAAACGCTGCGTATCTCGCCCGGCCTCGCGCTGCCCGCCCGAGCGTGCACTCGTATATACCTGTCCGTATAGCCCTCCAAAAAACCGCCTTGCTCCCGCTCGACAAGCACGGTCTGAGGTGTGTTCAAAAAGCCGTCCAAATACGCGGCCTCCATGGCCTCACCCCGCTCTATGAGCCGCCGCGCGCGCTCCTTGCGCTCCGCCACATCCACGCTGCCCTGCATGGCCGCCGCCGCCGTGCCCTCCCGCTCCGAATAGGGAAAGACGTGCAGCCTCGCGAACTGTGCCCGCCGCACGAAATCCAGCGTTTCGCAGAACGCGGCCTCCGTTTCGCCCGGAAAGCCCGTTATTATATCCGTGGTTATGGCGGGCGTATCGAAATATTTGCGCAAGGTCTGTACGCGCTCAAAATATTCCTCCGTGCTGTATTTGCGGTTCATGCTTTTTAACACCGCGTCGCTGCCGCTTTGCAGCGAGACGTGGAAATGCGGGCACACCTTACTTAGCCCGCTCAGCGCCGCCACAAACTCCTCCGTCAAAAGGGGCGGTTCCAGCGAACCGAAGCGTATGCGCTCTATGCCGGATATATCGTTCAGCGCGGCGGTAAGCTCCAGCAGCCCGCCGTAGGCCGATATGTTTATTCCGGTCAGCACTATCTCCTTCACGCCGCTTTGTGCCAGCGCGCCCGCCTCGCGCAGCACCTCTTTCGCCTCGCGGCTTCTCGCCCGCCCGCGCACGTGGGGTATTATGCAGTAGCTGCAAAAATTGTTGCAGCCCTCCTGTATTTTTATGTAGCCGCGCGTAAGCTCTCCGCTGCTGCTCACGCAAAGCGGCTCAAAACCGGCCACGCCCGCTATATCTGCCACGCCCGCGGCCGCTTTGCCCGCAATGCCCTCCAAAACTATGCGCACTATATCCGCCCGCCCGTCCGTGCCCACGGCCGCGTCCACGCCCTCTATTTGCAGCAGCTCCTCCGCCCTGTCCTGCGCGAGGCAGCCGCACACGCAAACGAAGGCGCCCGGGCTCTGCTTTGCCGCGCGCCGTATTATGTTGCGGGATTTTTTATCCGCCGTATTGGTGACGGTGCAGGTGTTTATGAGGCAAACGTCCGACGGTTCGCCCCAGGCCACCTCCTCGAAGCCCGCGTTTTTGAGAAGCTCCAGCATGGCGGTGGTGTCATACTGGTTCACCTTGCAGCCCAGCGTGTACGCGCTAACCCTCTTCACAGCTGGCCTCCGCGTTCGTACATTATCATGGCGGCCGCCGCCATGCCCGCCGTTTCAGCGCGCAATATGAGCCTGCCCAGCGAAACGCTGCGCGCGCCCGCACCCACCAGCGCCGCCGCCTCGTCCGGCGAAAAGCCGCCCTCCGGGCCGACTATGAGCGTTATGCGCGCGGGTGCGTCCGCAAGCGACCTCTTTATGCTGTTTTGCCGCTCCGCCTCGTAGGCCAGCAGCGTATATTCCCCCTGTATGCGGCTCATAAGGCCGGCCATGTCCGCGATGTCCTCCACGGCGGGCACCAGCGAACGCCCGCACTGTTTGGCCGCCTCCAGCGCCGTGCGCCGCGCCCGCTCCAAAAAACGCTCGGCCGATTTGGGCTGCTTTACGCAACGCTCGCTTACGAAGGGCACGAAGCGCTTCACGCCTATCTCCGTGCACTTTTGTATGGCATATTCGAAATGGTCGTGCTTTATCACCGCCTGGCAGAGCGTTATTTCCACCTCCGGCTCGCTTTGCGCGGCCTCGCCCGCACAAACGGCCAGCAGCACTCCCGCCTCGTCCACGCGCGCTATCTCCGCCGCGTAATCCATACCGCTGCCGTCAAACAGCGTGAGCCTGTCGCCCGGCTTCATGCGCAGCACACGCGAAATATGCGCCGCCTCCTGCCCGGAAAGCAGCGTTTCGCCAACATTTATATTTTCCGCGAAAAATCTTCTCATCCCCTGTATTTACACGCCACGGCGCGCCATTCGCCGTCCTCCCTGATCTGTATGGCGCGGAAGCTGTGTCGCTCCAGCGCGGCCAGCACATCAGCAAGCCGCGAATCTATTATGCCCGAGCATATAAGCATACCGCTGCGCACTATGTGCGCGCCCGCCGTCTCAAGCAGCTCAATTATTATATCGGCTATTATATTGGCCACCATTATGTCCGCCTTGTAATCTTGACCAAGCGCGGCCAGCAGGTCGGATTTTTCCACCTTTATGTTTTGGCAGCCGTTCAGCGCCGCGTTCTTTTGCGCCGCGTCCACCGCCACGCCGTCATAGTCTAACGCTATAACCTCGCCCGCGCCCAGCTTTTCGGCCGCCACGGCCAGTATGCCGCTGCCCGTGCCTATATCGGCCACCGCCATGCCCGGCTCCAGATATTCCTCCAGCAGCTGCACGCACATACGGGTGGATTCGTGCGCGCCCGTGCCAAAGGCCATGCCCGGGTCAAGCTCTATCATTATCTCGCCCGGCAGAGGATCATATTCCTCCCATGTGGGTTTTATAACAACGTTGTTGGATATTTTCACGGGCTTGAAATAGGCCTTCCACGCGCTTGCCCAGTCCTCCTCGTCCATCTCGGTCACACTTGTTTCAAATTTTGCGGTTTTCCCGTCCACCTCCCTGCCCTCAAGCTCGGCAAGGCTTTTCCGCATTCCGGCCACTTTTTGCTGCTCTGTGCCGTCGCAGGCAAAATACGCGCTCACGGAAAAAGGCGCGTCAAAGCAGAATTCCTCGCCCAAATACTCGCCCGGCTGCTCGGGAGGCAGCTCCCCGCCCTCCACATTCACGCCCGGCGCTCCGTTATCCAAAAAAGCCGCCGACACAAGCTCTTCCATACATTCGTCCGTTTTTACTTCAAATTTCAACCATTTCATATATATGTACGCTCCAATAAATAGGTACTATCAGAATACATCATAGGAATAACACCGTCAACAGGCGTATATTTACAGTTTTTGAGGAAACTGCCTTCATCCGGCGTCCGTTTTCTTAATGCTCGAACTGGCTGCTGTAAAGGTTTGCGTAAAATCCCTTTTTCGCAAGCAGCTCCGCGTGGCTGCCCTGCTCCACTATGGCGCCGTCCCGCATCACCAGTATTAGGTCGGCCTCGCGTATGGTGGAAAGCCTGTGCGCCACAATGAAGCTGGTGCGACCCTCCATGAGCCTCGCGAAGGCGCTTTGTATCTTAATTTCGGTGCGGGTGTCTATGCTGCTGGTGGCCTCGTCCAAAACCAGCATATCAGGCTTTGTGAGCATGACGCGGGCAATGCACAAAAGCTGCATCTGCCCGGCCGAAACGCCGCCGCCCTCGCCGGACAGAACGGTATCGTAGCCCTGCGGCAGGCGCTTTATGAAGCTATGTATGCTGGCCGCCTTGGCCGCCGCCACAACCTCCTCCAGCGTAGCGTCCGGGCGGCCGAAGGCTATGTTTTCGCGCACTGTGCCCGTGAACAGCCATGATTCCTGCAGCACCATGCCAAACAGCCCGCGCAGATCGTTTCGCCTTATGCTTTTTATGTTCACGCCGTCTATGCTTATGCTGCCGCTATCCGCGTCGTAAAAGCGCATGAGCAGGTTCACGAGCGTGCTCTTGCCCGCGCCCGTGGGCCCCACTATGGCCACGCGCTCGCCCGTTTGCGTGTATAGGAACAGACCCTCTATGAGCTTAGTATCGGGAGAGTATGAAAAGGACATATCTTCTATGTTTACCCGCCCCTCGCTGTGCGTTTTTGCTATGGCTTCGGGCGCGTCCGCCGCCTCGGCGCTCTGCTCTATTATCTCAAACAGCCGCTCCGCCGAGGCCAGCGCCGTTTGCAGCTCTGTTACCACGCCGGATATCTCGTTGAAGGGTTTTGTGTACTGCCCGGCGTATATGAGGAAGCTTGACAGCATGCCCACCGAGATGCCCCCGCTTATGGCGGATAGCGCGCCGAATATGCCCACGCCCGCGTATACCAGCGCGTTTATGAAGCGCGTACCCGGATTGGTGAGCGAGGAAAAAAACTGCGATCTCACGCCGCTCACCCTGAGCCGCCCGTTTATCTCCTCCATGCGGCTTTCCGCGCGCTCCGCGTAGCCGAAGGCCTTTACCGCGGTGTGCCCGCTTATCACCTCTTCGGCCAGCCCGCTCACCTCGCCCCGCTCCTCCATCTGCACCTGAAAGGTGTGGAAGGATTTTCGCGCTATAAATGAGGAAACAAAGAGCGATACAGGCGTTATGAGTATAACCACCAGCGCGAGGCCGGGGTTTATGCTCAGCATGAATATGAGCGTGCCAATTATGGTTATCACGCCGGTGAAAAGCTGCGCAAAGCCCTGCAGCAGCCCGTCCGAAAGCTGATCCACATCGTTTACCACCCGGCTTATGAGGTCGCCCTTTATGCGGCCGTCTATATATGAAAGCGGCACGTCCTGCAATTTTCCGAAGGCGGCCACGCGCATATCCTTCACCACACCGTAGGCCACGCGGTTGGTGAGCAGCGTCATTATGAAAGAACACACCGCGCTTATCCCCACGGCTACGGCCATAGAAACAAGTATGGGCAGCATACCGGCGAAATCCACCTGACCCGCTCCCACAATATAGTTCACCGCATCGCCTATAAGCACGGGCACCCAGAGCGAAAAGCCCACGCCCGCCGCCGCGAACACGAGCGCGACCACCAGCAGCCCAGTGCGCGCCTTTATATACACCAGCACCTTGCGAAGCACCCTCCAGTTCATGCGCTCTCCTCCTTCTCCGCCTGGGAAAGGCATATCTCGCGGTATATCTCGCACTCGGCGAAAAGCCGCTCGTGGCTGCCCGCCGCCGCCACCGCGCCCTCATCCATCACCACTATCATATCAGCGTGCCGCAGGGTGGACACCCGCTGCGACACCATTAACACCGTGGCGCCCTCTATGCCGCGCAGCGCCCTCCTGAGCGCCGCGTCCGTCGCGAAATCAAGAGCGGAGGAGCTGTCGTCCAGTATCAGTATTTCCGGGTCGCCCACCAGTGCGCGCGCTATGGTGAGCCGCTGGCGCTGCCCGCCCGAAAGGTTGCGCCCGCCCTGCTCCACTATCGCCGAAAGCCCCTTGGGGTTTTTGTATACAAATTCCGCCGCCTGCGCCCTCTCAAGCGCGGTCTTTATTTCCTCGTCCGTCGCGTCCGGCTTTGCCCAGCGCATATTTTCGCGCACCGTGCCCGAAAAGAGCATGGAGCTTTGCGGCACCATACCTATCTTGGCGCGAAGCTGGGAAAGCGTATAATCCCTTACATTGCGCCCGTCCACACACACCTCTCCCGAGGTCGCGTCGTAAAAGCGGGGCAGCAGGTTTACGAGCGTGGTTTTGCCGGCGCCCGTGCCGCCTATTATGCCCACGGTATCGCCCCGCCTTATGCGCAGGTCTATATGCTCAAGCTCCATCTCTCCGCCCGCCTCCGCGTAGGAAAAGCTCACGTCCCTGTATTCAGCTATATATTCGCCGCCAGTGCCAGTAGCGCCCGCGCCGTCCGCTATGCTGGTCTCGGTTTGCAGCACCTCGGCCACCCTGCCCGCCGAGGTGCCCGCCCGCGTGAATATGACAACTAGGTTGGCCACCACCACGAGCGCTAGCTGTATCTGCGTCATGTAATTCACCAGCGCCACTATCTGCCCCTGCTCCAGATCGCCCGCGTACACATTGCCGCCGCCAAACCAGAGTATGGCTATTATGGCCGCGTTCACTATGAGAAAAACGAGCGGGTTCATAAGCGCGGATATCCTGCCCACTCTGCGCGAGGCGCGCATGAGCTCGTCCGCCGCTTCGCCAAAACCCTCCTTTTGGGCGCGCTGCCGCGAAAAGGCACGCACCACACGCGCGCCCGAAACGCCCTCGCGGGTGAGCAGCCCCACCCTATCAAGCAGCTTTTGCACCAAGCGGTAGAGCGGCGAGGATTTGGTCATTATAAGCACCAGCACCACGGCTATGCCCACCGCCGCCGCGAGGAATATAAGCGAAAGCTGAGCGTCTATTATGACCGCCATAACAGTCGCGCCTATCACGAGGAAGGGGGCACGCACGGCCAGCCTTATGAGCATGGCCACGCCAAGCTGCACCTGATTTATATCGTTGGTTATGCGCGTCACAAGACTGGGCGCTCCGAATTTATCTATCTCTCTGTGCGAAAGCGAATTTATATGCGCAAACATCTCCCGCCGCAGTACGGTGCCGCAGCCCTGCGCCGCCCGCGCCGCGAGGTATTGGCAGATGAGCGCGCTGCAAAGACCTATGGAGCTGAGCGCCACCATCAATCCGCCCATGCGCAGCACATAACCGCCGTCCGCCCCGCGAATGCCCACGTCTATTATATTCGCCATAACAAGCGGCACTATAAGCTCCAGCGCCGCCTCCACCAGCTTGAAAAACGGCCCCAGAATAAGCTCTTTTTTAAATGGTTTCAAATATTTCAGTAAATATCGCACTGCCCGCAACCCACCTTTTCCAGATAATAGTATATCATATACAGTAAAGTGTATGGCAATCCGTAATATTTATATGCTGAAAAAATTTTTCTCTCCCACTATCCGTACATTTCAATCAAATTTCAACAAATTATGTGCGAATTTTGAATTTTAAGTAAACTATCGACTTGCTTTAACGATGTATGTGATATAGTATTATACTATAAAGAAAAGAGGTGCCGGTTATGGATATAGGCAATGTAGATATTGCGGCTTTGAGCACGGCGATGTCAGCGCAGCAGACGCAGGCGCAGGTTTCGACGGCCGTAATGAAAAAAAGCATGGACGCTCAAACAGAGATAGCTCAAACGCTCATAAACGATTTTATGGCGACGACGATAACCCCGGGCAAGGTGGATATTTCGGTTTGAGCCAGCTCAAAATCTAGGTGCGAACAATATCTGGGACATATCATTTTTAGTGATATGTTCTTTTTTTTCGTAAATATAATAAAAAAGTTCTTTACAAATATCGCCAGCTTGAATTATAATCACAGCAGAAGGTAGACACAGGTTTGCCGAGATTAGCGGAACGCAATGTTCCATAGATTAGAAAGGAATAGAAAAAGATGGATTATTCAACGTATCTAAAAAATTACCCTAACGAAAAAGGCTACTTTGGCGAATATGGCGGTATGATAATACCCGATATGCTGGTTCCCGCGTTTGAGGAGATCTCCGAGGCGTACCAGACTATTTGTCATTCTTCGCAGTTCATAAGCGAGCTGAGGCGCATACGAAAAGAGTTCCAGGGTCGCCCCACACCCGTTTACCACTGCGAAAACCTCTCCCGCAAAATTGGCATGGCGCAGATATATCTCAAGCGTGAGGACTTAAACCACACGGGCGCGCACAAGCTGAACCACTGCATGGGCGAGGGGCTACTAGCCAAATATATGGGCAAAAAGAGGCTCATTGCCGAAACGGGCGCGGGTCAGCACGGCGTTGCGCTGGCTACGGCGGCGGCGTTTTTCGGCATGGAGTGCGAAATACATATGGGCGCGGTGGACATTGCCAAGCAGGCTCCCAACGTTGCGCGCATGAAGATACTTGGCGCAAAGGTGGTGGAGGTCACGCGCGGCGCGGCCACGCTCAAAGAAGCTGTTGATTCGGCCTTCGAAGCCTACGCCAAGGAATATAAGGATTCTATATACTGCATAGGCTCAGCGGTGGGGCCGCACCCCTTCCCGCAGATGGTGAGAGATTTTCAATCCGTTGTGGGCATAGAGGCGCGCGAGCAGTTTTTGGAGATGACGGGTCTTCTGCCCGATGTTGTGTGCGCCTGCGTGGGCGGCGGCAGCAATGCTATGGGCATGTTCATACCCTTCCTGCCCGACCCGGTGGACATATACGGTGTAGAGCCTATGGGTCGCGGAGAAAAGCTGGGCGATCACGCCGCCAGCATAACCTACGGCAAAAAAGGCTTCCTGCACGGCTTTGAAAGCCTGATGCTGCAGGACGAAAACGGCGAAGCGGCACCGGTATACTCAATCGCCAGCGGTCTTGACTACCCCTCCGTTGGGCCGGAGCACGCATTTTTGCACGATATCGGCCGCGTGAACTACGCCTACGCCACGGACGAGGAAGCAATAGAGGCCTTCTTCAAGCTGTCCCGCTACGAGGGCATCATCCCCGCGCTGGAAAGCTCTCACGCGGTGGCCTTCGCCATGAAGAAAGCGAAGGAGATGGGCACCGGCTCCATACTGGTGAACCTGAGCGGACGCGGCGATAAGGATATGGATTACGTGATAGAAAAATACGGCGACGGCGAGCAATATATGAAGGATTGACGCAA
>CAYXFB010000054.1:0-17774 GCA_964464145.1 uncultured Christensenella sp. | reverse complement strand
TCGCTTTTGCTATTTCTGTGATGGGTACGTTTCTTCCGGTGAATGGCGGTAATTCGATATATACTCTCCCTTCTTCCATATTACGCCTCCTTTACAAGAGCACTTATTGCTCTGTGATTGGACATTATTATACAGTGCTTTTATTGCTCTGTCAACGCTTATCAAGCCATCTATTGCAATCTGCTATTTGTATGGTATAATATTTGTCAAAGTGAGGTGATGATGTTTTGACCATAGGCGAAAGAATTAAACGCATCAGAATGTTTCGAGGATTAACCCAAAAACAACTGGGCGAGCTTACTAAGATTCATGAAGTGGCTATAAGAAAATACGAGCTAAACAAGGTAACGCCAAAGTTCGAGCAGCTTAATAAAATTGCTTATGCCCTTGGTGTACCATATAATGCACTGCTTGACATAAGTGCTGCTACCGATTCCGATGTGATTCCGCTTCTTTTTGCCATAGATGATGCAGCTACAATAAAGATTATCGACGTAAAAGGCAAAGCAGCAATCCAATTTGAGCATAATAACTTTGATTTGTTTTTAAAAGATTGGCAGGCAATGAAGCAGCTTGTGGAAAATGGCTCTCAAACCGAAGAAACATACAGAGAATGGAAGGTTTTACGGCCGGGTATTACAAAGAAAGTGCCTGAATAGGCGCCGAATTTTTAATATAATCATCGCGGAAAGGAGGAATGCTAATATGAAACTACCCAACGGTTACGGGAGCGTAATCAAGATGTCTGCAAACGTCGCAAACCATATAAGGTTCGCATAACAACCGGTTTTCAGCTAAATGAAAAGCAAGACAAGCAAGTCCAAAAGTATTTAGTGATTGGCTATGCTGCGAGCAGATCAGAAGGTCTGCAAATGCTTGCAGATTATCATAATAATGCTTTTGACGTAAGTGAATCTAAAACGACATTTCAAGAAGTGTATGCCAAATGGTCTGCTAGCAAATACAAAACTGCCTCACGTTCCGGTATAAACGGTTATTCAGCAGCTTACAAAGTTTGCACATCACTATATCATGTGCCGTTTAAGGAGATTGCCTTAACCAGCTACAACACGTAATTGACAATTGCGACAAGAATTATCCGACTTTGTGCGCAATTAAGATTTTGATGTGTTGTTAAGTAAAACTGAAAGCGTTATCCATAAGGTACCTATTACGTATAAGATATTGTCGTTTTTCAAGAGCTGGTATGCGGACACTGATAGTGATTTTTTGCTACATACATATGACGGAAAGGGGTTCAAGTATCGCAACTATTATCGCCGCTATTTCATGCCATTGATGGAGAACTTAGAACTTCACTGTTGTCGGCACACTTTTGTTTCCATGCTCGCAGCAGCAAATGTTGCGCCCACGCTTACCAAGAAAATTGTATGGCATTCCGATGCCATGACGCTTACCGAAAAGATATACACACATTTAGATGTTGAGGAGTTAGTCAATGCAATTAACAAGATATACTACAAAAGAGATGCTCTCCTTTCGGAAAGCATCTCTTAATATTTGTTACATGCTCGCTACATATCTAGCACTTTCGAGCGATATCCACAACCTCTCATACCCCCAAACCCTTCTAAACAGTGGCATTCGGAAGTTCTGAAAAGGCGATAGATTACCTCTTGGAGAACTGAGGAGCGCGACGTGCGGCTTTGAGGCCGTACTTTTTCCTCTCCTTCATCCTCGGGTCACGCGTTAGGAATCCTGCGGATTTCAGCGCGGGCCTAAGGTCTGCGTCCGCCTTAATGAGCGCGCGGGCTATGCCGTGGCGTATAGCACCCGCCTGGCCGGTGTAGCCGCCGCCCTTAACGTTTACGAAAACATCGTAGCTTCCTATTGTTTCCGTCAAAACGAGGGGTGAGCGCACGAGCATTTTCAGCGTTTCATAGCCGAAAAACTCTTCGATATCCCTTTTATTTACCGTTATATTACCGTTGCCCGCAACGAGGCGCACTCTGGCAATAGACTTTTTTCTTCTTCCCGTTCCCAGGAACTGCTCTGTTTTAGCCATTTTCTACTACCTCCCCTTACAGCTCAATAGTCTGAGGCTGCTGTGCAGCGTGGCCGTGCTCGGCACCCGCGTATACGCGCAGCTTTTTGAGCATCTTCCTACCCAGCTTGTTTTTGGGCAACATCCTTCTTACCGCTTCCATGAAAGCAAAATCGGGACGCTTCTCCATGAGCGTTTTATAGCTGATCTTCTTAAGGCCGCCCGGGTATCCGGAATGCCTGTAGTAAAATTTCTGCTCCAGCTTTTTACCTGTGAAAACCAATTTGTCCGCGTTGATAACTATTACGTGATCTCCAACGTCCACATTGGGCGTGTATTCGGGCTTGTTCTTACCCTTCAATATTGTGGCAACCTGACTTGCCACTCTGCCGAAAACCTGGCCTTCCGCGTCCACCAGAACCCAGTTCTGATCCACTTCGCCAGGCTTAGCCATATATGATTTCATAAGGCCTTACCTCCGTGATTTCAAATGTTTGGCTGCCGAGTCCGTTCGCTCGGGAGTCCCACGTCCTCCGTTCCCGAAACACCGCATATACGCGTCGGCACGGGGCTAATGTGCTTTTTACGCGCAACTAATATAATACAAAACAAAACGCGCCCTGTCAATAGAAAAATGACAATTGGGCGCGGTTTTACGCTGTTTTTTAACGTTTATCACTATTTTCAGTAAAAAACCTCCACGAGATACAGCCCATAGGGCTTGGCGGTAGCGCCCGCCGCCGCGCGCTGCCTTCCCTCAAGTATGGCTGCCACAGCACCCTCCGGTAGCTTGCCCGCGCCAATTTCTATGAGGGTGCCCGCCATTATCCGTACCATATTGTACAAAAATCCGTTCCCCTTCACATCCAGCGTTATAAAGCCGCCGTCCTGCGCTATTTCCAGGCTGTATATCGTGCGCACCGTGTCCTTAACGGACGAACCCGCGGCGCATAGGGCTGCAAAATCGTGCTCGCCTATAAAATATTTCGCCGCCTCGCGCATTTTTTCCGCATCCAGCGTATATGGCACGTGCATACAGCGGCCGCGCCAGAGCGCCGGGCGCTGCTGCGCGCTGTATATGATGTATCTATAGTGCTTGCCCTTTGCGGAAAAGCGCGCGTGGAAATCCTCCGCCGCCTGCCAGGACTGCTGCACGCTTATGTCCCGTGGCAGCAGCGCGTTTAGCGCATAGGCGAACTTTTCGGCCGGTATGCCGCAAGCCGTGTCAAAGTGCGCCACCTGACCCAGCGCGTGCACGCCCGCGTCCGTTCGGCCGGAGCCGTGCACACGCGCGCCTTCGCCCGTAAGCTTTTGCAGCGCGAGCTCAAGCTGCCGCTGCACCGTGTCGCCGTTTTGCTGGCATTGCCAGCCGCAGTAGTTTTTGCCGTCATATTCTATTTTGAGGGCTATCCTCACTATGCGTTCTTCTCCTTGAGGCCGGCGCGCTCTATCAGCATAAGGAACATCAGTATAATGCCCACCGTAAGTATTGTATGGCCCACGCCCGCAATGCCCGCTATCATGCCGTCAGATACCGCTAGGCTCAGCACCTGCGATACGCCGCGCACTATAAGCATTATTATTACCATGGCCACGCCAATATTGTAAAATATCATGAAGGGCTTGAATTTTTTGCTGGCCGAAATTTGCAGCTGCCCCTCAAACAGTGCCAATATAAGGAACACGGCCATTCCCAGCACAAAGAGGTGCGTGTGCAAAAAGCCCAGCGTGGTGGTGCCCGTGAAGTCGTTCAGCTTTGTGAATTCCCTGTAGAAAACACCGCAGGCTATAGCCAGCATTGCATAGATAAAAGCGATCTTAATAAATTTTTTCATTGTCTTCCTCCCCCTCGGATGTAGTTTTGGTTTTGATTTTCAATATATGTGCCGAAACGCACGTTCCAACTATTGACAGTATAACACAAACCAATACCGTGTGGGTAATAATTATCGAAATTGTTAAGCCTGCCCATAATACGGCGAGGCTTATTAGCTTCGCCCGCCTCGTTATGCCCGTTTTTTTTCTGTAGTTCTGTATGAATTCGCCGAAAAATCTGCTTTGCTCCAGCTTTACCGCCAGCTTCTTATTGCCCGCAGTAAAGCAGATAACCGAAACTATAACAAAGGGCGTGGTGGGCATGACGGGAACCGCCACACCCACAATACCCAGTCCCAGCGCAATAACACCGACTATTGTAAAAATTATCGCTTTTACCGCCATACTGCTATTTCAGCGTAGCCGCCACGCGTTCCTTTTGGCTCATCGCCGCCAGCTCCGCGACCCGCGCAACGTCCAGCCCCACGCCTCCGGCCACGCGCCTGCCATAGTCCTCCGCCGCCTTATAAAACATAGCCACCGCACGGTAGAGTATGTTTTGCGGAACACCCGCCATACTCGCAACTATATTTTCCACCAGATGGGTCTTGCCCGCATCATCCAACACGCGGGTGTAAAGCTCGCCCGCCTGCACGAAGTCCATATCCTCCGTGTCGAGCTCGTGCCGCTTTATAACGGCCTCCACCTCTATTGCGGGCGGGGCGAAGGAAGCGTCCTGCCGCGGAGTTCCCTCCATAGTGTTGGGGTGGTAGTTGGGCGCCGCGCCGCCGTTTCCGTCCACATTCATAGAACCGTCACGCTGGTAGTTCGCCGCCGGGTGCTTGGGCATATTCACGGGTATCTGCGCAAAATTGGTGCCCAAACGGTATCGGTGCGCATCCGGGTAGGCGAAAAGCCTGCCTTGCAGCAGCTTATCGGGCGAGGCCGCTATGCCGCGCACGAAGTTTCCGGGCGAAAAAGCCGCCTGCTCCACCTCGGCGAAGAAGTTTTCCGGATTTTTGTTCAGCACCAGCTTGCCAAGCGGTATGAGCGGGAAATCGCTCTGATACCAAACCTGAGTAACATCGAAGGGGTGGAATTTATACTCCGCCGCCTGCTCCGCCGTCATTATCTGCACCTTCACCGTCCAGCTGGGGTATTCGCCGCGCTCTATCGCGCTATAAAGATCGTCCGTCGCGTGATCGGGATTGCTGCCCGAAAGCGCCTCGGCCTCCTTGGCCGTTAGCGTTTCGTAGCCCTGATCGGTTTTGAAATGATATTTGACCCAAACGTGCTCGCCCGCCTCGTTGTACCACATATAGGTGTGCGAGGAAAAACCGTCCATGTGGCGGTAATCCTTGGGGGTGCCCCTGTCCGTATGCAGCATGGTCACCTGATGAGTCGCCTCCGGCGTCAGTGACCAGAAATCCCACTTTGCCGTATTGGGCTTAAGGTTCGATTTCGGATCGCGTTTTTGCGTGTGTATGAAGTCGGGGAATTTGATTGCGTCCCGAATGAAGAATATGGGAATGTTGTTTCCCACGAGGTCATAGTTTCCCTCATCCGTGTAAAACTTGACAGCAAAGCCGCGCGGGTCACGCGCCGCATCGGCCGAACCACGCTCGCCGCCAACCGTAGAGAAACGGAGGAATAAGTCGGTTTTCTTTCCAACCTGCGAAAACAAGTTCGCGCATGTGTATTTTGTAAGATCATTCGTCACCTCAAAACAGCCGTACGCTCCCGCGCCCTTGGCGTGCACCACGCGCTCGGGTATCCTCTCCCTGTTGAAATGCGCCAGCTTCTCGGTAAGATGCACATCCTGCATCAGCGTATAGCCCGCACGCTCACCCGTGGATATGGACGCGTTGTCAAAATCTACCGGCGCGCCCGATGAAGTCGTAAGCTTTCTTTCCTCGCTCATTAATACTACCTCCTATGATTTTAATGTTTTCGGCGCCCAACCGCAAGATGTAATATTACTCACACGCACTTTTTTTCTGTGCGCGTCCGTATAACCCCAGGCAACCGTAAATCCATAGTTGATATATAAACAGTTTAAATATCACAAAAACAATTATTTAGCCTTTTGTCGACTTTTTTAATAATTATTATCATTCCTTTATTCTCGATTGAGCATTGCTGTGCCGCACAAATACTTTCAAGCTGAAAATTTAACTGAACGCGGGTTCACGTCACATAAATACCATCAAAACCACGCATAGGGCCGTTGTGAGCGTTAGCGACGCCGCATCCGCCCGCGCCATTTTGAGCAGCTTCATGCGCGTGCGCCCCTCGCCGCCGCGATAGCAGCGCGACTCCATGGCCATAGCCAGCTCGTCCGCCCGCTTGAACGCGCTCACGAAAAGCGGTACCAAAAGCGGTACCATATTCTTCGCCTTCTTTAGCAGATTGCCACTGTCAAACTCGGCGCCGCGCGCCGTCTGCGCCTTCATAATCCTGTCCGTCTCGTCTATTAGCGTGGGTATGAAGCGCATAGCTATGCTCATCATCATGGCCATCTCGTGCACGGGAAACTTTATCTTTTTAAGCGGCGCGGCCAGCATTTCAAGGCCATCCGTCAATTGCATGGGCGAGGTTGTAAGCGTGAGCAGGCTGGTGGATATTATGAGCAGCAGCAGCCGCAGCGCTATGAATATGGCCTTTACTATACCGCCCGTGGATATGCGTATTATGCCGTATTCGAAAAGCACCGTGTTTTGCCTGAGCGGCACTATATCCCACTCCTTTAGCGCAATATCCCCCTGATAAAAGAATATGTTCAGCACGAAAGTTATTATTATTATGAACATGAGCGGGCGTATGCCGCGAAGCAGCGTTTTGGCTCCCACCTTGGAAAGGCTGGTGACCATGGCCAAAAACACGCCTATGGCTATGAAGGACCAAAATGTCTGCACCACGAATATAGTAACCAGCAGCAGCAGCGCTAAAAGCAGCTTTGTGCGCGGATCGAGGCGGTGCACCGGCGTATCTGCCGGATAGTATTGGCCAAGCGTTACGTTTTTAAGCATTGCGGCCACCTCCCAGCTGCTTGGCAACGCAGTCCGCAAGCTCCTCCATGCCTATTATATCGTCGGGGATGTCGAAGCCGCGTTGAGCCAGCATATAGCCCGCCTTGCGCGCTTCGCTGGCATCCAGACCCATTTCGCGCAGCTTCCCTATATTCTCTCCGAAAACCTGCGCCGGCGTGCCGTCCAGCACTATTTCACCGCCGTCCATGGCTATCACGCGCGAAGCGTAGTCGCACAAGCCGTCCATATTGTGCGATATCATTATTATTGTCACGCCGCTTTCGTTGAGCCCCTTTATGAGCTGCATGAAGCTTTCGCGCGCCAGCGGATCCAGACCGGCTATGGGCTCGTCCAATATGAGCACCTTGGGATCCATTGCCAGCACGCCCGCTATGGCCACCTTGCGCTTCTGCCCGCCGGACAGCTCAAAGGGCGAAGCCTCGGCGAGCTCCTCCGTCAAGCCCACCAGCCGCAGCGCGGTCTCCACGTTGCGCTTTACCTCCTCCTCGCTCATACCCGCCTTTGTAGGGCCGAAGGCAACATCCTTGCCCACCGTTTCCTCAAAGAGCTGGTATTCGGGGTATTGGAAAACTACGCCCACGGTGCGCCGCAGTGTTTTGCGGTCGTAACCCTGCGCGTTTATGTCTTTGCCGTCCACCAGCACGCTGCCTGCATCCGGCTTGATCAGCCCGGCAAGCTGCTGTATGAGCGTGGATTTGCCGCAGCCCGTGTGACCTATTATACCCAAAAATTCGCCGTCCTCAACGCGCAGGCTAACATTTTTGAGCGCCTGCACGGCAAAGGGTGTGTCCGGCATATATGTAAAATTCAGATCTATCGTTTCAACAGGCATATCTCTTCCACCAATTCCTCCAGCGTAGTAGGGCGATTCGCAAGCTCTATGCCGCGTTCGTGCAGCATTTCGGCCATCTGCGCGGCGGGCGGGGGCAGCAGCCCTGCCTCGGTCAGCTTTTCGGTGTGGGAAAACACCTCGCGCGGCGTACCCTCATCCGTTATTTTCCCGGCGGACATAACGAACACGCGGTCACAGCCCGCCGCCTCCTCCATGTAGTGCGTTATGAGCACCACCGTCTTGCCCTCCCGCTTATTGAGCCGCTCTATCGTTGCCATGACCTCCGCCCTGCCCTGAGGGTCCAGCATGGCGGTGGGCTCGTCGAACACTATTATTTCCGGGCGCATGGCCAGCACGCCGGCGATCGCCACGCGCTGCTTTTGCCCGCCCGACAGCATGTGCGGCGCGCGTTTGCCAAATCCCTGCATATCAACGGCGGCAAGCGCCTCCTGCACGCGCTCCATTATCTCCTCCCTCGGCACACCCAGATTTTCCGGGCCGAAGGCTATATCCTCTTCAATTATAGTGGAAACTATCTGGTTGTCCGGGTTTTGGAACACCATTCCCGCGCGGCTCCTTATGCTCCAGATATTTCCCTCGTCAGCAGCGGACAGCCCCAGTACGCGCAGCTCGCCCTCCTGCGGGGCTATAAGCACGTTTATATGCTTCGCGAAGGTGGATTTACCGCTGCCGTTGTGCCCCAGTATGGCCACGAACTCGCCTTTTTTTACGCTCAGCGAAACGCCGCACAACGCCAGCGTATAGCTCTCCTCATCCGTCATGTATGCGTATTTCAGCTTCTTTGCCTCTATTACGGGTGCCGCAATCATTTCCCTCACCTCTCCGCTTTTATACCAATTCCATTTAAAAAGTGCTTGCACTTTTTATAGCGCGAAGCGCGTTTGGAATGGCATGAGACGCGTTCTGCGCTGATCTTGCGCAGAACATGCCGCGCCGCAGGCGCGGCGTGGCCAAATTAATACGGATGTTTTAATTTGGCCTTAGTATTATGATACTCTTTTATCAACAAAAAAGGGAGCTGAAAAATATATATTTTCCAGTCTCCCGTTTTCTCTTAAAAAATCGAAAGCCGCTTAAACCAGTTCCAATATAACGACTTCGGCAGCGTCTCCGCGCCTCGGCCCCATTTTGATTATGCGGGTGTAACCGCCGCCCTGACCCAGCTTCTTCGCGCGCTCCGCGTACTTGGGAGCGATCTCACGGAACAGCTTCTCCACAACGGGATGGCGTATATCGCCCGTACGCTTTTTATAGTCGTACTTGCTTTCCTTCGCCTGCTTCTCCTCCGGAAAATCATACAGATATTCCATTATAGCGCGCCTTGCAGCCAGCTTCTTAGCCGAATCGTTTGTCACCTTGGTCTGCGTGCCGTCTATGGTCTTCGTCACCTCTACGGTGTCGTCATAGGTGCGGATCGCCTTGGTGATTATTTTTTCAGCCATGCGCTGCGTTTCCTTCGCACGCCATTTGGTGGTTTCAATTTTACCGTATTTTATGAGAGACGTAACCAGATTGCGCATTATAGCTTTTCTCTGGTCGGACGCTCTGCCCAGTTTTCTGTAAGCCACAGTTTAATACCTCCTCAGTCTTCCAGCCGCAAGCCGAGACCCAGAGCCTCCAGCTTTTGCTGTACTTCTTCGAGTGATTTTTTGCCCAGATTGCGGACCTTCATCATCTCTTCTTCGTTACGCATGATTAGCTCTTCTACCGTGTTTATGCCAGCACGCTTGAGGCAATTGTATGAACGTACGGACAGATCAAGCTCTTCTATTGTTATTTCCAGTATCTTTTCCTTCTTGTCCTCTTCCTTTTCAACCATAATCTCAACGTCGCTGACGTGGTCTGTAAGGTTTATGAACTGGGAAAGATATTCGCTCATTATCTTCGCCGCCAAAGACACCGCCTCGTCCACGTTCATGCTGCCGTTTGTGGAAACGTCCAGCGTGAGCTTGTCAAAGTCTGTTATCTGGCCAACACGGGTGTTCTCCACAGAGAAGTTCACCTTTGTCACCGGCGTGAAGAGCGAATCCATGGGCACAACGCCTATAGGCATGTTGGGCGTCTTGTTTTTATCGGCAAGCACATACCCTCTGCCCTTTTCCAGCGTTATTTCCATGAAAAGGGTGGCGTTGGCGTCCAGCGTGGCTATATGCATATCCTCGTTGATTATCTCAACCTCCGAATCATGCTCTATATCCTTCGCGGTGACCTCGCACGGCCCCTTTGCGTTTACTATGAGCTTTTTGGGCTCTTCAGTAAACATTTTCGCGCAGAGCCCCTTGAGGTTCAGCACGATATTGGTAACATCCTCATGCACGCCCGGTATTGTGGAAAACTCGTGCAGCACGCCGTCTATCTTTACGCTGGTAACAGCTACACCCGGCAGCCCTGACATGAGTATTCGCCTCAGCGAATTTCCAAGCGTCGTTCCGAAGCCACGCTCCAGCGGCTCCATAACGTATGTAGCCTTCTGCTTGTCTTCACTCATGCTTGTGCATTCAATGTTTGGTCTTTCTATCTCAAGCATTACTTAACCTCCTGTTCCTTCATACCCTGCGGGTTATCTGGAATACAACTCAACAATCAAGTGTTCTGCTATAGTGAGGTCTATATCGTCCCTCTCGGGCATGGCCACAACCTTGCCTTTAAGGTCCGCAATGTCGAGTTCGAGCCACTTGGGCACAGACTTCTCACCGGCTTCCTTCATCGCCTTGAAATGCTCTTTGGAAGCGGATTTCTTTGCAACGGTTATAACATCGCCGTCCTGCACTATGTACGAGGGGATGTCCACCTTGTGGCCATTCACCTGAATGTGGCCGTGCATAACTATCTGCCTTGCCTGCGCGCGGGAATCTCCCAAGCCGAGGCGGAAGGCCACGTTATCCAGCCTGCGTTCCAAAAGTTGCAGCAGGTTATCGCCCGTCTTGCCCCTCATTTTGGAAGCCATAACGAAATATTTTCTAAACTGGCTCTCAAGCACGCCGTACGCGCGCTTTGCCTTCTGCTTCTCACGAAGCTGAGTGCCATATTCGCTCATCTTACGTCTGCCCATGCCGTGCTGTCCGGGAGGTGCCGGGCGCATTGTGAACGCGCACTTCTGGGAGTAGCAACGATCACCCTTCAAAAAAAGCTTTGCGCCTTCCCTGCGGCATAAACGGCAAACAGGTCCTGTATATCTTGCCATAATTTTTTACCTCCTTACACCCTTCTACGTTTGGGCGGACGGCATCCGTTGTGCGGAATGGGCGTCACGTCCTTTATCAGCGTCACTTCAAGGCCTGCTATCTGCAGCGCGCGGATAGCGGCTTCCCTGCCGGAACCGGGACCCTTCACAAAAACCTCTACGGTTTTAAGGCCGTGTTCCATAGCTGCTCTCGCAGCCGTCTCAGCAGCGATCTGCGCCGCGAAGGGAGTGCTCTTTCTGGAGCCGCGGAAGCCCATGCCACCACTGCTCGCCTGAGAGAGCGCGTTTCCGTTCATGTCAGACATTGTAACAATAGTATTGTTAAAGGAAGAACGAATATGCGCTTGACCTTTTTCAATGTTCTTTTTTTCTCTGCGTCTTCTAGACACTTTCTTTTTAGGTGCAGCCATTATCTATCCCTCCTTACTTTTTCTTACCGGCAACGGTACGCTTGGGTCCTTTGCGGGTACGCGCGTTTTGCTTTGTGCTTTGTCCGCGTACGGGCAGACCCTTCCTGTGCCTGATACCACGGTAGCAGCCAATTTCCATAAGGCGTTTGACGTTCAGCGAAACTTCACGCCTCAAATCACCCTCCACCTTTAGGTTATGGTCTATATATTCCCTGAGTTTGGATACATCGGCCTCGTCCAGATCGCGAACCCTTACATCGGGGTTAACGTTCGTCGCCGCCAAAATATCGCGGGATGTCTTCAGGCCTATGCCAAATATGTATGTAAGGCCTATTTCCACTCTTTTGTCCCTGGGTAAATCTACGCCAGCTATACGTGCCATACTTTTTAAAACACCTCCGTAAACACATGTGGGGCATTTCTATGCCCTGGTTATTATCTATCTCATGGTTTGCAAGATTTAGTACGCAGATTCTAAAACCGCTTGCTTGTGGTTGCACATTGATACCAACAGCCGCAGATGTCAAACGAACCCAGCCGCACGTACTGTACGCTTAAAACCAGATTAGCTTATAAAACAGCAAAGAGCAGCGCCTCAGCCCTGCTTTTGCTTATGCTTAACATTTTGGCAGATAACCATTACCTTGCCTTTTCTCCTGATGATCTTGCATTTCTCGCAAATCGGTTTAACCGATGGCCTTACTTTCATTGCTCCATCCTCCTTTGATCCGTGTCAAAAACTTATTATATCAGATATAGGCATACTTTTTCAAGTATTTTTTCAGCCTTTTCCGCGCCATGTTATTCTTCCGCGCGTAAGATCGTAGGGTGAAAGCTCCACCGTCACCTTGTCGCCCGGTAATATCCTAATGTAGTTCATCCTCAATTTACCTGAGATGTGCGCAAGTATCTTGTGACCGTTTTCAAGCTCCACTTCAAACGTGGCATTCGGGTATGTATCCGTTACAATGCCTTCCACTTCGATTACATCGCTTTTAGACAAAACCTACTCCTCCTTTAGTGCAATAAGCCCGGTGTTTATAATCGCGCTTCTGAGTTCCGCATCGAAAACCTTTTTGCCCGCCAGCAGCTTTTCCGCTATTGGCTCTATTATGATGGGCTTTAAGCTCAAATGCTTTAGCTTTTTCCTCTTGGGCTTTGCAAGTTTGCGCAGAACGCCGTCCGCTACAAAGACATATTGCTGGTCAATTATGCCGGTTATCACAAAATATCTGCCCTTATCCCTGCCCTGCTTGGAAAAGCAAACTCTTCCTATATCGGCAGGTATTGATCTGTCCAATACCGTTCCTCCATGTTCTGGCTATTTATACCAGGGTCAGAATCTCCGGCCCGTTATCGGTTATGGCTACGGTGTTTTCATAGTGCGCGGATAGCGAACCGTCCTTTGTGAGAACCAGCCAGCCGTCCTCCGCCCAATACACCTTTTCCGTGCCCACGTTCACCATGGGCTCTATGCATATGGTCATTCCCGCTCTAAGCCTCGGGTTTGGCCCTCTGAACGAATAGTTCGGAACGTCCGGCTGCTCGTGCAGGTTTCTGCCAATGCCATGACCCACCAGCGCGCGCACGACCGAGTATCCGTTATCTACCGCCGCCATTTCCACAGCCGATGATATATCGTTTAGCCTGTTGCCCACTATTGCCTGATTCATCCCGGCATAAAAGCTTTCCTTGGTTACGCGCATGAGGTTTTTAGCCTCCTCCGAAACGTCGCCCACGGGTACCGTGCGCGCCATGTCAGAGTGCCATCCATCCAGTATGCTTCCAAAGTCTATTCCTATGATGTCTCCATCCCTTAGCATCCTGCCCGAGGGTATGCCGTGCACCACTTCATCGTTCACCGAAGCGCATATGCTGGCCGGAAATCCTCTGTAGTTTTTGAAAGATGGTGTTCCGCCCGCCGCCGCAATAAATTGCTCGGCTATTATATCGAGCTGCATGGTGGTCACGCCCGGTTTTACGTGGGCAATCAGCTCCTCCATGCACTGGGCGGTGAGCCTGCCCGATTCGCGCATCTTTTTAAGCTCTTCGGAAGATTTTATACCAATCATTTCTCTCCCAGTATCTTGCAGATGACGGCCGCTTCCTCTTCTATGGGAAGTGTAGCGTCCACATCCGATCGTATGTTTTTCTTACCGTAATATTCTATGAGCGGAGATGTCTGCTCCTCGTACACGCGGAAGCGCTCCCTCACGGTCGCCTCGTTATCGTCCGCGCGAACTATGAGCTTGCCGCCGCAGGCAGTACAGGTTTCCCCGCAGCCTTCCTTTGTGGAATAAACGGCGCCGCAGCTCTCGCACACCCGGCGCGCCAGCACGCGGGCAACTATCACCTCGGCGTCCACCACCAGATTTATGCAAGCATCCATCTTGGTGATAGCGTCCAGGCCTTCCGCCTGAGCCACCGTGCGCGGGAAGCCGTCTAAAAGCACGCCGCCCTTAGCGTCATCCTGCTCAAAACGAACCTTCATCATGTCCATTATGACTTCGTCCGGCACCAGCGCGCCCTTGTCTATATAGCTTTTGGCCAGCTTGCCAAGCTCGCTGCCCTGCTTTATTTCCGCGCGCAGCATATCTCCGGTGGAGATGTGCGCCAAACCCAGTCTCTTCGATACACGTTCCGCCATCGTGCCCTTGCCCGATCCGGGAGGGCCTAAGAATACCACGTTCATATTATATCTCCTGTTTAATGGGAGTCTTTAACCGTTTATGCGGCTCCCGCGTCAAAAAACGGCAGCCGCATTATGTTATTCTTCTTAGTTGAGGAAGCCCTTATAGTGCCTCATCATCATCTGCGCCTCAAGCTGCTTGGTGGTCTCCAGCGCAACGTTCACCACGATGAGCACGCTGGTTGCGCCAAAGGCGTTCACCACGCCCGTCATCTGCGTGAATATCTGCGGCAGAGCTGCCACGAGAGCCAGGAATATGGCGCCGAACAGCGTTATCCTTGAAAGTATCTTCGCCAGATAGTCGCTTGTGGGCTTGCCCGGACGTATGCCGGGTATAAATCCACCGTTCTGCTGGAGATTCTTCGATACATCCACCGGATTGAACGCGATAGTGGAGTAGAAGTATGAGAAGCCCAGTATGAGCAGACCATATACTATAATGTACGCCGCCGAACCCGGTCCCACATAGGCGTAGTACCACTGCGTGAAGCCGCTCTCCGGGAAGAACTGCGCTATCATGCCGGGGAACATCAGTATCGTCACGGCGAATATAAGGGGCATAACGCCGCCCTGATTCACCTTCATGGGTATGTGCGTGCTCTGTCCGCCGTACATCTTGCGGCCTACAACGCGCTTTGCGTACTGCACAGGTATGCGCCTCTCGCCAAGATCCACAAATGTGATTCCCAGAACTATGCAGAACATGAGACCAACTGTCAAAAGGAACAGCCAGAAGTTCAGATCTCCCACGGCCATCTTCTGGAACATGCCGATCACCGTACCCGGCAGACCGGATATTATGCTTATGAATATAAGCAGTGATATACCGTTTCCTATACCCTTTTCCGTTATACGCTCGCCTATCCACATTATAAGCGCGGTACCCGCCGTCAGGCAGGCCACGATAGTAACGTAGTTGAACCAGTCTGTGCTTAAAACAGCGCCCGGTCCCAGGCCGGCCATTATGCCTATGGCCTGTACAAGACCAAGCACAACGCCCAGATAGCGTGTGATGGAGGCGATCTTACGCCTGCCGTCGTCACCCTCTTTAGACATACGCTCCAACTTGGGAATTGCGATCGTCAATAGCTGCATTATAATGGATGCGTTTATGTAGGGTACTATACCAAGTGCAAATATGGTCAGGTTTGCCAGCGATCCGCCGGAAAACGTGTTCAAAAAGCCAAGTATATCGTAATTCGAAACCTGCTGAGATATAAAATCAACATTTACGCCGGGAACCGGTATGAACGCGCCGATACGATATATCAGCAGCATCAGCAGCGTGAAAAGTATCTTCTGCCTTATCTCCGGTATCTTCCAGGCGTTTGAAAAGGTTTTAAACATTATACCACCTCTATGCTTCCGCCTGCAGCCTTTATTTTCTCTTCAGCCGTTTTAGTAAACTTCGCCGCTTTCACGGTGAGCTTCTTGCTTATTTCCCCGTTGCCGAGTATCTTTATTCCGCAAAGCTCCTTCTTTATAACGCCGGCCTCTATGAGCGCATTTGCGTCTATGACCGCGCCGTTATCAAACGAATCCAGCTTGGAAACGTTTATTGCAGCGTATTCCTTTGCGAATATATTGACGAATCCACGCTTGGGCAAACGTCTTGTAAGGGGCATCTGGCCGCCCTCAAAGCCGGGACGGACACCGCCGCCGGACCTTGAATTCTGACCCTTCTGACCCCTCGTAGAGGTTTTTCCAATACCGGATCCCGTACCTCTGCCCACTCTTTTCGGCGCTTTTTTCGCGCCCGGAGCGGGGCTGAGTTCTTGTAATTTCATTCGGTTTTCCTCCGTATATACCATTCCGATAAGAACAATATCCAAATCGGGTTAGATTATTTCACTTCCTCAACCGATACGAGGTGCTTAACCTTGAATATCATACCCCTTATCGGCGCGTTGTCCGGACGGACAACCTCCTGATTGAGCTTCCGCAGACCCAGCGCAGCTACAGTATCCTTCTGGTCGTGCGCAAAACCTATCGGGCTTTTAACAAGCTTTATTTTAAGATTCATTGCAAACCTCCTTACTGCAATTGATCAACGGGCACGCCGCGCAAACGCGCAACCTGCTCTGCCGAGCGCAGTTCCCTCAGGCCTTCCAGCGTGGCCTTTACACAGTTTATGGGGTTGTTGGAACCCTGCGACTTTGCGCGGATATCCGTAACGCCCGCAAGCTCCAGCACGGCACGCGCCGCACCGCCCGCTATAACGCCCGTACCGGGCAGGGCGGGCATCATCTTCATTCTGCCGCGGCCAAACTTGCCAATAACCTCGTGGGGTATAGTGGTACCCTTACGGGGCACTTCCACCATGCTGCGCTTAGCGCTCTGCACTGCTTTGCGTATTGCCTCCGGAATCTCGGCGGCCTTACCCATGCCAACACCCACGTGACCATTTTCGTCACCAACTACTACAAGCGCTGAAAAACGGAAGTTACGTCCGCCTTTTACAACCTTGGCAACACGGTTTATGGCAACCAGCTTCTCCTTCATATCCAGAGCGCCGGCATCAACATCTCTTTGATCTCTGTTATCTCTTGCCAATTTAGACATACCTCCTTATCACAGCTTCAGGCCCGCTTCGCGCGCGCCTTCCGCTACCTGTGCAACACGTCCGGTATAAAGGTAACCCCCACGGTCAAAAACCACTTCGGTTATTCCCACCGCAGCCGCACGCTTGGCAGCCAATCCGCCAACCAGCTTTGCTGCTTCCTGTTTGGATTTATCGGAAAGCTGACCTTTTACTTCCTTATCCAGTGTGGAAACTGAAGCCAGCGTATTGCCCGCAACGTCATCTATGAACTGTACATAGATGTTATTGAGGCTACGGTATATGTTCATCCTCGGACGCTGCGCCGTTCCTGAGATCTTGTTTCTTATTCTCTGATGACGCTTTTTCCGAACATTGTTTCTATCTTTTTTATTTATCATGCTACGCTGCCTCCTTTCTTACATTCCGGTCTTGCCGACTTTGCGGCGTATGAATTCGCCCTGGTACTTTATGCCCTTGCCCTTGTAGGGTTCCGGCGGACGCAGCGAGCGTATGTTGGCAGCGATTTGGCCAACTATCTGCTTGTCAATACCTTTTACTATTATGGTGTTCGTGTTGGGCACCTCGAAGGTTATGCCCGCCGGCTGCTCCACCTCTACGGGGTGAGAGTAGCCAAGGCCCAGCACAAGCTTTGTTCCGGCAAGCTGTGCCCTGTAGCCCACGCCCACTATTTCAAGCGTCTTTGCGAAGCCTTCCGAAACGCCCACGATCATGTTGTTCAAAAGTGCGCGTGTGAGGCCGTGCAGCGCGCGTATCTCCTTTTGCTCGGAGGAACGCGTCAGCGTAAGAACGCCATCTTCTTCTTTTATTGTTATGTTCTTGCTAAAGTTCGCCTTCAGTTCACCATTCTTGCCCTTTACGGCAACGGCATTTTCCGGGGAAACGCTTACTGTAACGCCGGAAGGTATGGTGATAGGCAATTTTCCTATACGTGACATATCCTTTTCCTCCGTTTTACCAAATGTAAGCGAGCACTTCTCCGCCCACGGACTCACGGCGCGCCTGCGCATCTGTGAGAACGCCCTTGGACGTGGAGATGATTGCTATTCCCAGCCCGTTAAGCACCTTGGGCAGCTTATCGTGCCTTGCGTATACTCTAAGACCCGGCTTAGAGATCTTTTTGAGACCGGAGATAACACGTTCTCCGCCCGGGCCGTACTTGAGCTTTATTTTCAGCGTGCCCTGCACGCCGTCGTCTACGAATTCGC
>CAYXFB010000053.1:0-18317 GCA_964464145.1 uncultured Christensenella sp. | reverse complement strand
ATATCTATTCTAACAAAAAAGCCAACCTTTTGGTTGACTTTTTCGACAGTCTGACCGCTTGGCTCAAGCGGTTTTTTGTGTTGTATAGTTTTATTTGAGCGGTTCCGGCCCCAGCTCAACGTCGCCCAGCCTTTTCACCTCAAAGCCGTTCGCCTTGAACTCGTCATAGTCGAAGGCCTCTATTTCATCGTAGGCCAGCTGGTGGAATTCGTAAAAACCTTCCCAATCCTCGTAACCGTCGCAGAAGTTATTGTTCAAAAACGCTTCGGCCATTGCTATGCCCGTCTTGGGCGCAACGTAAAAACCGCCCATAGACATAACGTTGCAGTTGTTGCCCGTTATGCAGCGAAGAGCGGAGGGAACGCTTTCCACAACGGCGCAGTGAACGTGCGGGCACTGGCTGGCGGCTATGTGTATGCCCATACCCGTTCCGCAGAATATGAGCGCGCGCTCAAACTCGCCCTCAGATATCTTCGCGCCCACCTTAAAGCCTATGCGGTGGAACATCTCCGGGTCCTTTTCGTCCTCCGTCTTAACGCCTATGTCCGTTATTTCCCAGCCCTTTTTCTTGAGGTGCTCCACGATCGCGTTCTTGAGGGGTACTCCGGCAAAATCCGCGCCTACCAGTAATTGTTTGTCTTTTACAGTTTTCATTGTATTGCCTCCATTTTTTATTATATTCTTACAGCTTAATAAATCGTTCCCAGATTGTCAATTAGTATATATACTAATTATTTGGAATATGCGGCTTCTATCTGCATGGAATCCATGTATTGCTCCATAAAATAAGGGTCGCTCCCCAGCTCCACATGCTTTGATATGGTCTGCAAAAGCTCCGCGTCCGCTATGGCCTGCGCATCAAGCAGCAGCTGCGCGGCCCCCGCCGCCGCCGCGTTGCCCACACACACGCTTTCCCTCGCGCGCGGCACAAGCCCCACCGCAAGCGCGCTGTCCATATCCATATAGCTGCCGAAGCCACCCGCTATATAGAGCCTGCCAAGATCCTGCGCCGCTATGCCCGCGTGGTGCAGCAGCGTTTGTATGCCCGCGTGCACGGCCGCCTTGGCCATCTGAAACTCCCGCACGTCCCTTTGCGAAAGATAAACGTTTTCGGTTATCTTGAGCGCCGCCTGACCCTCCCGCTCTATGTAGAACCGCGAGTCCGGCAATATGCGGCCGGTTTCGTCCATCGCGCCCGCCCCTGCAAATACCGCCACGGCGTCCAAAAGACCGGAGCCGCACAGCCCGCGCGCCTCTCCCCCGCCTATCACCTCGCAGCCCAGCTCGCCGTCCAGTGCGAAAACGCGGCTCACAGCGCCCGGAACGCCCGCCATGCCGCAGCTTATGTGCGCGCCCTCGAAGGCCGGACCCGCAGCCGTAGAGGTCGCGAAAACAGCGTCGCCGCATTTGAGCGCCACCTCGCCGTTTGTGCCCAGATCCACCAGCAGCAGTTTTTCGCCGCGCGGAAAATCTGCCGCCAGCATACCGCAGGTTATGTCCGCGCCCACAAAGGCGGATACGCAGGGCGGCAGATACACTTCGGCCGCGCCAACGGCAAGCCCCAGCGCACTCCCCCGCCGCGTCTCGCCGAAGCGGCTTTGCGGCTCAAATGGCAGCGCGCCCATGGATACGGGCGAAAGGCCGCATAAAAGATGCAGCATGGTGGTGTTGCCCGTCACCACCGCTCTTTTTACGGCGGCAATGTCCACGCCCGCGCTTTCGCACACGTCCGCTATCATGTCGTTCAGCTGCGTTGTTATGGCCGCGCGCTGTGCCTCCGTGCCTTTAGCGTTGTCCGCGCAGTATTTTATGCGGGATATAACGTCCAGCCCGAAGGTGACTTGCGCGTTTATTTTGGACTCCACGGCCAGCACCTCGGCGCGCGCCATATCAATAAGATATGCCGCCACGGTGGTGGTGCCTATATCCACGGCCAGCCCCAAACCGTCGCCCCCGCCCGTCAGCGTGGAGAGTATATCCGTCATTATAACCATGCCGTCGCCCGCAGGAGCGCCGCCCACCGCCGTATGCTTTATGCAGCGCGGATGCGGGCACTTGCCGAACAGGCATTCGCCCCTGCACACCGCGCCATTATTTTCCATCATATTTCCTGCCTCCAAAAAAGAAGAATTTACACAGTTTCCAGCCCATTCCAGCTCAATTTAGGCTGTTTTTCCTGCCACAACCGCCCGAAAACCGTATAACGAAGCGGTTTTTCGAATTAATAGAATATTCATAATTCCTTCATCAGTTGTTCAAAAAGCTATATTATAATATAAACATACCAAGCGATAACAGCTTAGAAATAAGCGTTATTACATAGAATATACTTCCAACCCCTGAGAAAACCGCCGCAAGGCGGTTTTTTCGTATGTATCGCTCTCCATATCGTTTTTTCGAACATCCCTTTTCAATGCTATTTTTCATTTTACTTTAAAGTAAAATATTTGGGGATGGTTTTTTCGTATGTATCGCCTAAGATCCCGCTCGTCCTTTGCCTTTGCCGAAGCGCGCCAGACGCAGCGAGTTGCTTACCACGCACACGGAGGAGAGCGCCATTGCCAGCCCGGCAAACATGGGCGTCAAGAGCGGCCCACCAAAGGCGTACAGCACGCCCGCCGCCAACGGTATTCCTATCAGGTTGTATATGAACGCCCAGAAAAGGTTTTGCTTTATTATGCGCATTATGTATTTCGCCAGCTTTATGGCTTTGGCCA
Source organism: uncultured Christensenella sp. (assembly GCA_964464145.1). Classification (GTDB taxonomy): domain Bacteria; phylum Bacillota; class Clostridia; order Christensenellales; family Christensenellaceae; genus UBA5399. The sequence continues at coordinate 15,600 of CAYXFB010000053.1, read as the reverse complement.
CGCTCTTTATGTCGTCATTCATCAATATTATGCCGGAGGAATCCATTGCCACGTCCGTGCCGCCGAATACGGATATGCCCACGTCCGCCGTGGCGAGAGCGGGCGCGTCATTTATGCCGTCGCCCACGAAGGCCACCGTGCCGCCCGCCGCCTTGAATTTTTCCACCTGCGCCGCCTTGTCCGCCGGAAGCACCTGCGCCACTATGTTTTCTATGCCCGCCTGCGCCGCTATGGCCTCGGCCGCCGCGCGGTTGTCGCCCGTTATCATTGCCGTTTTTATGTCCAAAGCACGGAGTGCGGATATGGTTTGCGCCGCGTCCTCCTTTATTTCGTCCGCCAGCGCTATAACGCCCCTACACGCGCCGTCAAGCGCCACATACACAAGCGTTGCCGCCTGCGCCGCGCCGCCCGCCGCAGTCGTGATACCCTCCATCTCCATGAAATCGCGCGTGCCTATTGTTATTTTTCCGTATACCGATTCGGCTATAACGCCCCTACCCGCCACGTTTTTCACCGTGTCCGGCCTTTGCGCGTCTATTCCCCGCTGCTCCGCACAGCCCTCTATGGCCTGCGCTATGGGGTGGGAGGCGCCGTATTCCGCGCAGGCGGCCAGCTTCAAAAGCTCCGCCTCGTCGTCCGCCTCAATCGAGGTCACGTGCAACCTGCCCTTCGTTATGGTTCCCGTTTTGTCAAACAGCACAGTGTCTATCTTGGCCGCCTGCTCGGCGATGTCGCCCCCGCGATATAGTATGCCCATCTGCGCTCCCCTGCCCGTGCCCACCATCACGGCAATGGGCGTTGCCAGACCCAGCGCGCAAGGGCAGGCCACCACCAGCACGGAAACGAATATGTTTATGACAAAATCCGCGCTTTGCCCGCTCGCCCCCCATATTATGGCGGCTATTATGGCAATGGCCGTCACCACGGGCACGAACACGAGCGATATACTGTCCGCCAGGCGGGATATCTCGGCTTTTTTCTGCTGCGCCTGTACCACCAGCTTCACCACCTGCGCGATGGCCGTGTTTCCGCCCACGCCCGTGGCTTTTATGTGCAGCACACCGTCGGAAACCAGCGTGCCGCCCGATACCTTATCGCCCGGCTGCTTGAAAATGGGCAGGCTCTCGCCCGTCAGTGTGGATTCGTCCACGCTGGCCTGTCCGCTGTCCACAATGCCGTCCACGGGAATGCGCCCGCCCGCGCCGCACAGCACTATATCTCCAGCCGAAACGTCCACCGCCGAAACGCTATGCTCCTGCCCGTCACGCAGCACCACCGCGTCCTTGGGCACCAGCGAGGCAAGGTTTGCTATGGCGCTCTTGGCGCGGTTTTTGCTGTTTTCCTCCAAATATTTGCCCAGCAGCACCAGCGCTATAACCACCGCCGCCGATTCGAAATACAGGCTGTGAACGGCGTGCATGTCCGTGGGTATATTTATTGTCATCACAATGCTGTATATTAGCGCGCTTCCAGTACCCAGCATCACGAGCGTATCCATATTGGGGTGCAGCTTTATGAGCGCCTTAAAACCGTTCACGAAGAAGCTGCGGCCGGCGAATACCACCAGCGCGGTCAGCACGAGCTGCACCACGGCGAAGCTCATGGGGTTCGCTTCCATTGATATGATCTCGGGCAGCGGCCAGCCCCAGTGGCCCGCCATGCCTATGTACATCGTTATGGCTCCGGCTATTATGGCCAGCGTTATCTCCCAGTTTTTGAAACGGTGCTCGTCCCTCGTAACGGAGGGCGCTCCCCGGAGCGGCTCCGCCTCGTAGCCAGTATCCTCCACCGCGTCTATGAGCGCCTGCTCCGTAAGGCTTTCGTCGCCTATAACGGTGGCGCTGTTTGTGGCGAGATTCACGTTTGCGTATATCACGCCCGCCGTCTTATCAAGAGCTGCCTGCACCGCACCCGAGCAGGATGCGCAGGTCATGCCGCCTATTTTTAAATTGAACTCTCTTTCCATTTTCTATACCTCGTGCGGGATATCCGGGTTTATGTGCACTATCACATCCTCCACCTCCGGGCGCTCCTCCATCAGGTGCAGCTCCACGCTCTTGGCTATGGAATGGCTCTCCATAACGTTCATCTCGCGGTCTACCGATATTTTCACAATGAGTATGTATTTAGCGCCCACGGGTTTGGCCACCACGCTGTCCAGGTGATCCACGCCGGGTATCTCCAATATTTCGTTTTTATATACGTCCAGCACGTCCAGATCAGCGTTTGCGTCCATAAGCACCCTGGCCGCGTCCCGCAGTATTGTGTAGCCCGAATATATTATCCAGCAGGATATAACTATACCCACGGCGCCGTCCACCCAATGCTGGCCAAGCACGCTGAAAATTATGGCGATCAGCGTGCCCGTGGTCACGAGAACGTCGTTTCTGTGATCCTTGGCGTTGGCCTCTATAAGCAGGCTGCCGTGCTTTTTAGCCTTGCGCCGCGCATACAGAAACAATGTACCCTTTAGCGCTATGGTTATAATAGCGACGGCCACCAGCCCCCAGGAGAACTCCATGCGCTCGCCCGCCATTAGCGCTGTTGCCGAGCCGCTTATGGTGTACACCGCCATTGCTATCATGGCGAAGCCTATCACCATGCAGGCTATATACTCGGCCTTGCCGTGCCCCCAAACGTGGTCGCTGTCCTTGGGCTTGGCCGCGTACAGGCTGCCCATAAGCGTCACGACGGAGGCAAAAACGTCGCCCACGCTGTTGAAGCCGTCCGCTATCATGGCCTGACTGCCCGCTGCGTAGCCGGATAATAGCTTTATTACCAGCAAAACGATGTTTGCCATTATACCTATCGCCGCAACCGTTTTTGCGGCGGAATATCTGTCTTCCACAAAAGCATCCCCCATATTTTTGAGCTCTCGGTTCAAATATATCTATATATTATAAATATTATATAGTATGATAAAAACATTTACAAGGAAATCCTACTGCTTTAATAGGATATTTTTGATCGCAAACAAAAAACGGCCTTTCAGCCGTTTTGATTTCGCAATAGATTATTTCGTTGCCGTCTGCGGGATCACTTCTCTGCCGTTGTAATGACCACAGTTTTTGCAAACCCTGTGCGCCAGCTTGGGCTGGTGGCACTGCGGGCACTCAGACAACGCGGGAGCCGAGAGCTTCCAATGCGCACGCCTTGTTCTTGTCCTCATTTTGGACGATCTTCTCTTAGGTACTGCCATTCCGATCTACACCTCCCTCTTAGTCGCGACCGCTTCATTCGCCGCCGCTTTCATCAAATAAATTTTTCAATTTGTAAAACGGGTTGGATTCATCCACCTCGTTCTCCAAATCACATCCGCATTCCGTTTCGTTCAGGTTTGCGCCGCATTTGGGGCACATCCCCTTGCAATCCTCGCTACACAGCAACTTTTGCGGCAGAGCCAGCATTATTGCGTCATACACCAGCTTGTCAAGCGAGACGGTTTCGCCAAAAAAGGCATAGTTGCCGTCCGCGTCCTCTTCCGCCGCGACCTGCGTTTTCACGAAGATCTCGTTTATGTCTGCCGCCACTCCATACACAACCGCTGTAAGGCACCGCGTGCACACCTCAGTAACATAAGCGCCGAGCTTTCCCACCACGCGCACATCATCCCCCGTCACCGTGTATTCCACGGCCAGCTCAAGGGGTTTCGCGAAATGTATATCCTCTAGCTCGGGCAAACCCGTATAGCTGAAGGAAAAGCTTTTGCCCGGTTGTTTCAGCGCTTTAGAAACGTCTATATCAATCATAATAAAACATCCTCACACCAAAACAGTTACCCTAATATTATATTGACAAGAACCGCGCTTGTCAACCATTTTATGCGGCGCGCCGCCATTTTGCAAAAGCGACGCGCCGTATCATTTTTACTTGCAGCAGATATCGAAGGTGTCCCTTGCGATCATAAGCTCTTCGTTTGTGGGAACTATTGCCACCGTCACCTTGGAATCGGGTGTGGAGATCACCCTCTCCGTGCCGCGCACCTTGTTCGCCTCTTTGTCAAGCTTTATGCCCAGGAAGGTGAGCCCCTCTATTACCTCGGCCCTGACAAACTCGTCGTTCTCGCCGATCCCGCCCGCGAAGGCAATAACGTCCACTCCGTCCAGAGCGGCGGCGTATGCGCCTATGTATTTCTTTATTCTGTAGTTGAACATATGAAGCGCCAGACGCGCCATTTCGTTGCCCGCGTCAGAAGCGTCCCACAGATCTCTAAAGTCGCTCGAAACGCCGGAAATGCCTATCATGCCGCACTTTTTGTTGAGGAAGTTTATTGTTTCCTCGGCGGTCATGTTGTATTTGCCCATGAGATAGGTTATGGCGGCGGGGTCGATATCACCCGAGCGCGTGCCCATCATAAGACCCTCAAGAGGCGTGAGGCCCATCGTGGTGTCTATGCACTTGCCGTTTTTCACGGCGGCTATGGAAGAACCGTTGCCCAGGTGGCAGGTTATGAGCTTGAGATTATTCGGGTCCTTTCCCAAAAATTCGGGCGTGCGCAGCGATATATATCTGTGCGAGGTACCGTGGAAGCCGTAGCGGCGTATCTTGTGATCCTTATACGCGTCGTAGGGTATGCCATAAAGGTATGCGTAGTCGGGCAGTGTGGCGTGGAATGCCGTATCGAATACCGCCACGTTGGGTATGCCGGGCATAACCTCCATGCATGTCTCTATACCCTTTATGTTGGCCGGATTGTGCAGCGGGCCAAGCTCTATATATTCGCGTATGCCGTCCAGCACCTGCTCGTTCACCACGGTGGATTCGCGGAAGCGCTCGCCGCCATGCAGCACGCGGTGGCCAACGGCAACTATGCTTGTCATATCGTCCATAACGCCCACCTCGGGGTCTGTGAGCGCGGCTATAACCGCTTTCATAGCCGCGCCGTGATCGGGCATGGATACCTCTTTTTTGATCTTATCCTTACCGGAGGGCTGGTGCACAAGGTCTGAATGATCCATGCCTATGCGCTCCGCTATACCCTTAGCCAGAACGCTCTCGTCCTCCATGTTTATGACCTGATACTTGAGCGAAGAGCTGCCCGCGTTGATTATGAGTATGTTTTTCATCGTTTCTATTCTCCCTTAAAATGATTGCGCCTGTACGGCGGTTATTGCCACTACGCTCACTATATCCTCAACGCTGCATCCGCGCGAAAGATCGTTTACCGGCCGCGCCAGCCCCTGACAGATCGGGCCCAGGGCTTCCGCGCCCGCAAGACGCTGCACCAGCTTATAGCCTATGTTGCCCGCGTCAAGATCGGGGAATATGAGCACGTTCGCCTTGCCCGCGACCTCGCTTCCGGGAGATTTGAGCTGGCCGACCGCCTCCACCAGCGCGGCGTCCGCCTGCAGCTCTCCGTCTACATCCAGCCCGGGCGCTATCTCGCGCACCTTAGCCGTGGCCGCCGTGACCTTGTCCACAAAGTCATGCTTGGCGCTGGCCTTGGTGGAGAAGGAAAGCATTGCTATTCTGGGGTGTATCTCGGCTATGTCCCTTGCGGTATCCGCAGAGGCTATGGCTATTGCCGCCAGCTCGTCAGCGTTCGGGTCTATGTTTATCGCGCAGTCCGCAAAAACCATAACGCCGTTTTCGCCGTAATCCTTGTTGGGTATATCCATAAGGAAGCAGCTTGAAACTATGGAAACGCCCGGCTTCGTTTTGAGCACCTGCAGCGCCGGCCTAAGCGTGTTTCCCGTAGAGTTTATAGCGCCCGCCACCATGCCGTCCGCGTCGTTCGCCTTCATCATCATAACGGCGAAATACAGCGGATCGAGGCAGGTTTTTGCCGCGTCCTCCCTCGTGATGCCCTTGGCCTTGCGCAGCTCATAAAACAGATCCGTATACTCGCTCAGCTTGGCGGAGCTTGCCGGATCTATTATTTCCACGCCCGAAAGGTCTACATTGTTCGTGTTGTTGGCGGCTATTTCGCTCTCGCTGCCAATAAGCACGACCTTCGCTAGACCCTCCTCTACTATTTTCGCCGCCGCAGCAATAGTACGCGGCTCGCTGCCCTCGGGCAGCACGATACGCTTACTGTCCGTTTTGGCCTTGATCTTGATCTTGTCCATCAGTGACATAAATTTTACACCCCTTAATAATGTATTTATATTAATTATTATTCATTCGGAATATAATTTGCTATAATATGTTATATATCTAATATAACTCCTTGCGGTCACGCTGCCGCACATATATTATTATATACACAGAAACGCTTTTTGAAAAGGTGAAAAATGAAAATAACGGCAATAATAGCAGAATATAATCCCTTCCACAACGGCCACGCCTACCATATAAAGGAAAGCTGTGCCCTTGCGGGCGAAACTTACATAATATGTGTTATGAGCGGCAACTTTGTTCAAAGGGGCGAGCCGGCCATAGCGGACAAGTGGGAGCGCACGCGCATGGCACTTTACGGCGGCGCCGACCTCGTTATAGAGCTGCCCTTCCTCTATGCCACGCAGAGCGCGGAGGGCTTTGCCATGGGCGCCGTTGAGATAGTGGACGCGCTTGGCTGTGTGGACTATCTTTCCTTCGGCAGCGAGTGCTGCGAGCTTTCCACGCTGCGGCGCTATGCCGAGGTGCTGGCGAACGAGCCCATAGAGTTTCAGGCCGACCTTAAAGCCTATTTGGACGAGGGCTATTCCTTCCCCCGCGCGCGCGAGCTGGCACTTACGGGCATGTTCGGCGATGCCGAGGTGCTTAGTAGCTCAAACGATATACTGGCCGTGGAGTACCTAAAGGCGCTGCTGCAGTTTGAAAGCAGCGTGGAGCCGCTGTGCATAAAAAGGCGCGGCTCCGGCTACGGGGATGAAAGCATGGCGGTGGATTTTTCCAGCGCCACGGCCATCCGCAAGGAACTCAAGGAGCACGGCGTGACAGGCAAGGTGCTCACAAACCTTCCGCCAAGCTCCGTTTCGGCGCTGGCCGCTTCCCCTCTCGTGGATACGGAGGAATATTTCCGGCTGGTGCAGTTCAAGATACGTACCATGACGGCGGCCGAGATAGCCGATATATACGACGTTACAGAGGGGCTTGAAAACCGCATAAAGAGCGCGGCGCAGTCCGCCAAAAACTATTGGGAGCTCATTATGGGCATAAAGAGCAAGCGCTACACCTATACGCGCGTGTCACGCGTGCTGCTGTACTGCCTGTTTGGCGTAACGAAGGACGCCATAGGCGCGGCGAACGGCAACTTTCCACTGTACGCGCGCGTGCTGGGCATGCGCAGGCACTCCAAAAAGCTGCTGGCCTTCCTGACCCGCCAAAGCCATATACCCATAATAACAAAATCCTCCGAATTCAAGGAAAACCCGCTGCTGCGCTACGATATACTGGCGACGGACATATATTCGCTGCTAAACAAGGAAATAATGCCCTCCGGGCGAGACTATACGGAGCGGTTCATAACGCTGTAGAACACACAAAAACAGGGCGCGGCAACAATTGCACGCGCCCTGTTTTTTTCAAATATTTGCGGATCGCTAAGCTAAAATTCCGCCTGATCCTTGTTTTTCTTGTTTATGAAGTTGGATTTGTTCTCCTGTATTATATCCATGTATTCTTTAAGATACGACGTGAGATCGTCCAGCACGTCCACGGCGTAATCGTTCGCGCCCGTCCTTAGCTCGAAGGCCTGGCGCTGCGCCATATCCACTATGCGGTTGGATTTTTCGTAGGCAAGCTGGGTCACGCGGTGCTCCTCTATCATCTCGGTGATCTTGGAATCCACGCCGCCCAATATATTTTTGGCGCGCTCCTGCGCGTCGTTTATTATCTGCCGCTCCTTGGATATTATTTCGCGCGCCTGCGTTATTTCGGCGGGCAGCGCCTCGCGTATCTCGCCCAGTATTTCCATAACAAAATCAACGTCTATAGTTTTTTTGGTGGAAAAAAGAGATTTACGGCTTTCGTCTATCTCGGCGATTATTTCGTCCATCAGCTCAAGAACCTTCATCAGGCATACCTCCCGGAGATTATATCCATTGCTTCTTTGGGAACATATCGAGATACGTCCGCACTATAGCTTATAAGCTCGCGTACCACCGAAGAGCTTACGTACTGCATTTCGGGCTTGGAAAGCAGCACCACCGTTTCGGCCTCGGCCAAATTGAAGTTGACCGCCGCAAGCTGCTGCTCGTATTCCAGATCGGCGTTGCTGCGCAGCCCGCGAATTATAACGCGCGTACCCATGCGCTTCATCGCGTCCGCCAGCAGCCCGCCCGAGGTCACCACGCGCGCGTTTTTGAAGGGCGCGCACACGGCTTTCAGCATATCCTCCCGCTCCGCGAGGCTGAACATATACTTTTTGGCGGAGTTTTGAAGCAGCGCCACATACACCTCGTCAAAAAGCTGGCAGGCGCGGGCTATTATGTCCGCATGCCCCTTCGTTACCGGATCAAAGCTGCCCGGATATATGCAATTGCTCATTCATTCTTCCCTGTATCTATAATAATCGAGGTGTGTGATGCCCGCTTTCTTGGCCTTCCACCCCTCCACGCCCGCAATGTCGAGCGTAACGCCGCCCTCGCTCTCCAGCACGAGCACCGCGCCATCCTTCAGCGCTTTTTGCTCTGCCAGCAAACGGACCGCGTCCTCATACACCCCCGCGCTATACGGAGGGTCTATAAATACTATATCAAATTTTCTGCTATTTTTAAACAGTTTAATCACTGCGGAGTAATCATTTTTTTGAAGAGATATACCGTATGGCTCTTTTATGCGCTTTAGATTTGACTTTATGAGCGCTATGGCCTCGGCCGAACTGTCCGCCATCACCACGTCCGCCGCCCCGCGAGAGGCCGCCTCTATGCCAAGCGCGCCGCTGCCCGCAAAAAGATCGAGCACAGCAGCGCCCGCGATCTCGAATTGAATCACGCCGAACATTAGCTCCTTCACCCTGTCCGTTGTGGGGCGGATGCTTTCGCCCACCGGCGGGTTCAGCTTGGTAGCGCGGTAGGCTCCTGCTATTACCCTCATTTTACCGTTTCTTCCGGCGTTACTATATAGTCCATCCTCTGGTCATGCTCCTCGTGCGGGAGCGCCTTTGTTATCTGAAAATCGTAGGCCAGCGCTATGCGGCAGGCCCGCGTGCCCGGCAAAAAGCGGTCGTAATAGCCGCCGCCGAAGCCCAGACGATATTTTTCGCGGTCAAAGGCTATGCCGGGGACTATTATAAGATCCAGCTTTTCCGGCTCTATTATGTGCGCACCTTGGAGCTTGGGCTGGGCTATGCCGAAGCCGGAAAGCTCCAGCGCCGCGTTCTTTATGTTCACGGCGTACATTTCCTTGCTTTGCACGGTGGGCAAAAATACATTCTTGCCCGAAAAGAGCAGCCAGCCCGTAAGGTTGGCCGTTTTCACCTCGTTCTCGAAGTTGCTGTACACCATTACGTTTTGGGCGTTTTTCACCTCGTCCATTTCATGAAGCCGCGAAAAAATTTGCTCTGAGGCCTCCTCTATGTATTTCGATGTAAGGCTGCGCCTCATATCCAGCAGCTTTTCGCGTATATCCTTCTTGTTCATGTTATCTCCGTTTATTTATACCAATTCCGATTTAAAACATCTGTTTTAAATCACGCGCAATACTGCGCGATCTGAAAAATGTTTTTTCATTTTTCAGGCTGGAATGTCGTTCAATACTGATTTCATTCAAAATGCTACGCATTTTTAAACTGGGTAAGGCAGTGATAAAAATATCATTTTTTTGATGTTTTTATCTGGAATCAGTATTATATATTCTGGGCACCCTCGCCGAGAACGAAAGCAGTATCTCGTAGCTTATTGTGCCGCACAGCTTCGCCAGCTCGTCCGCCGAAACGCACATACCGCCCTCGCCGCCCAGCACTATGACGCTGCCGCCCTCAGAAACACCCTCTATGCCCGTAACGTCTATCATGGTCTGATCCATGCACACCCTGCCCACGATGGGCGCGTAGAAAAGGCCGTTCGCCGTGCGAACCAGCATCCTCCCCCGGTTTGAAAGCAGGCGGTTGTAGCCGTCGCCATAGCCTATCTGCACCGTGGCTATGTCCGAACTGCGCTCCGTTCTATAGGTTGAGTTATAGCCTATGGGCGTACCCGCCGCCACCCGCTTCACCTGCGATATCTCGGCATAAACGCGCATCACCGGCTTTAGCTCCATAGCCGACCTGTCCACCTCGTCCGAGGGATAGTAGCCGTAGGAGGCTATGCCGCAGCGCGTATAATGAAGCTTGTAATCGGGCGTGTCTATGCAGGAGGCGCTGTTTGCCGCGTGCAGCTTTGGGCTGTAGCCGGCGGCGCGCAGCATGTCCGCATAGCGCATGAAATCCGCGTATTGCTTGTGCGTGAAGCTTTTATCCGCCTCGTCCGCGCAGGCGAAGTGCGTGAACGCCCCGCGAATATCCACCAGCGGGCATTGCTTCGCCGTTTCAATGAAGCGCGAAAGCTCGCCCTGCTCCCGAATACCTATGCGGCTCATGCCCGTGTCTATCTTGACCTGTACCTTGGCTATGGTGCCAAGCTCCTCAGCGAGGCTCTGCGCGCGCAGTATATCCCCAGCGGTGAAAACGCACTGCTCCAGCGAAAGCTCTACCGAAAGCCGTGCCTGAGCGTCGTTCGCGCGACCCAGCACCATTATGGGCAGCTCTATCCCCGCCTGCCGTAGCTCTATGGCCTCCTCGGGCAGAGCTATGGCCAGCGCGTCCGCGCCCGCCTCGGCCGCCGCTTGCGATATGCGTACCGCGCCGTGACCGTACGCGTCCGCCTTGACAACGGCCACAACGCCGCTAGCGTTTTTGGCCATGGCGCGCAAATTGTGCTTGTAGGCCTCAAGGTCTATTTCCGCATAGGTATTTCGGTAAAGCTTCATATCATTTCCTGAGTAAGCAATTTAAAACCGGCCTTAGCCAGCGCCGCAGCCGCCTTCGCGGCGTCGTCTGCCTTGAATATTATCATGGCGTGATCCGCGCTGGCCTCAAGGAAGGAATATATGTATTCCACGGCGATATCGTTGTCCTTGAACACGCCCAGCGCCTCGGCCAGCCCGCCCGGGCGATCCTGAACCTCCACGCCCACCACCTCTGTCTCGCTGGCCGTGAAGTTGGCTTCCTTCACTATTTTGAGCGCCTTGTCCGGGTCTTCAACCACCATTCGCAGTATGCCAAACTTTGCGGTATCCGCAAGTGAGACCGCCTTTATGTCTATATCGCCGTCCGCCAACGCCCTAGTCAGGCTGGAAAGCCTGCCCTTTTTGTTTTCCACGAATACGGAAATCTGTTTTATCATGATCTTTGCCTCCGTTTACACCAGCTCGCGCTTGTCTATTACGTGCTTTGCCTTGCCCTCGCTTCTGGGAAGCGTTTTGGGCTCTACGAATGTGAGCTTTGCGCTTATGTTCAGCACGGAGCTAAGATCGTGCAATATCCTTGCCTCCAGCTCCTCCATGCCGCGTATCTCGTCGGAGAAAAGGTTCTCCGAAAGCTCCACCTGCACCTCAAGCACATCCTTGTTGTGCTCGCGCGTAACTATTATGAGATAGTAGGGCGCTATCTCGCGGTATTTCACCAGCACGCTCTCTATCTGCGAGGGGAACACATTCACCCCGCGAATTATGAGCATATCGTCCGACCTGCCCAGCAGACGGGACATCTTGCGCGTGGTGCGGCCGCAGGGGCACAGCTCGTCGCTTATCGCGGAAATATCCCTTGTGCGGTAGCGTATAAGCGGCATACCCTCCTTGGTGAGCGTGGTGAATACCAGCTCGCCGTCTTGGTTCGCGCCTATGGGCAAAAGGGTGTCCCTGTCCACTATTTCGGGATAGAACATATCCTCCTGCACGTGCATGCCGCGGTGCTCCGAGCATTCGTTCGAAACGCCCGGCCCACATATCTCGCTGAGGCCGTATATGTCGTAGGCCTTTATGTTCAGCCTGTCCTCTATCTGCTTGCGCATCTCGTTCGTCCACGGCTCCGCGCCGAATAGACCTGCCTTGAGCTTCAGCTCGCTCTTGTCTATGCCCATATCCTCCATGGCCTCTATAAGAAACAGAGCATAGGAAGGCGTGCAGGCTATAACGTTCGCGCCGAAATCCTTCATCAGCATTATTTGCTTCTGCGTGTTGCCGGAGGAGGTGGGTATAACGGAGCAGCCCATCTTTTCCGCGCCGTAATGCAGCCCCAGCCCGCCCGTGAAAAGGCCGTAGCCGTAGGAAACCTGCACGATGGATTTTTTGGAAGCGCCCGCCATATCAAGGGAGCGCGCCACGCATTCCGCCCAGCTCGTAATGTCCTTATGGGTGTAACCTACCGCCGTGGGCTTGCCCGTTGTGCCGGACGAGGCGTGTATGCGGACGATATCACCTATGGGCGAGGCGAACATGCCGTAGGGGTAAGAATCCCTGAGGTCCTCTTTCGTGGTGAACGGCAGCTTCGATATATCGTCTATTGTCTTGATGTCCTCGGGCTCAAGGCCCACACTCTGCATTTTCTTGCGATAAAATTCCACGTTCTGGTATACCCTGTACACCAGCTCTCTGAGCCGCGCGGATTGCAGCTCACGCATCTGTTCGCGCGGCATTGCCTCAAAAGATTCGTTCCACATCTGTTATTTTCCCTCCACGTCAAATTCATATCCCATCAAAAAGGCTTTTTCGTTTATCTCCTTAAAAGCGGGCTTCACCGTGCCTGTGATTATATCCAGCCATACGTCCTTTTCTATGTCCATATGAGCCGCCAGCACGCCCATGAGCACGGTATTCACGGCACGCACGCTGCCCGCCTCGGTGGCGGCGCTGAGCGCGTCCATAAATACGGCCTTGGGGAAAACAGCCTTTATTTGGTTCTCTATATCCTGCGGGTATTCCGCGGCGCCCGTTATAACGGGCATGGGCAGTATTTTTTGCGTACTTGCGTACACGTTGCCGTTCTTCTTCAAATATGGCAGCCACCGCAGCGCTTCAAGCTGCTCGAAGGCTATCAGTATGTCCGCGCCGCCCTCTTCTATCACGGGCGAATAGACCCTCTCGCCACTGTCGCCCATGCGAACGTAGGTCACCACGCTGCCACCGCGCTGCGCCATGCCGTGCACCTCGGACAGCTTCACGTCATACCCCAGCTTCATCGCCAAACGGCCCAAAACAACGCTGGCCAGCAGCGTCCCCTGTCCGCCCACACCCGCTATGATTATATTTTTCATACTTCACCTCCGGCTATCGCGCCAAACGGACAAACGTCCATACAAACGCCGCAGCCCACGCACAGCGAGCTGTCTATCACCACCGCTCCCTCGCCCTTTCGTATAGCGGAGCAGCCCAGCTTCATGCAGCCGCCGCAGTTTTTGCAATCCTGCGTAACGGTGAGAGAGGGCTTTACGGCGGTCTTGTCTATAAGCACGCAAGCGCGCTTCGTTATTATAACGGAAAGCTCCTCGCGCTTGGTTTCGTTCATCAACGCCTGCTTGAGCGCGGGCAGGTCGAACGGGTCTACCACCACGATATTTTTCACGCCTATCGATCTCACCAGCGCGGGTATATCCACGGCCGGTGCCTGCTCGCCGCAAGCATTTTTGCCGGTGGCCGGGTGATCCTGATGGCCGGTCATGCCCGTTGTGGAGTTATCCAGTATCATCACGGTGGAGGTGGCGCCGTTGTACAGCATATTTATTAGTCCGGTTACACCCGAATGCATGAATGTGCTGTCGCCTATCACGCTCACCATCCTGCGCGCGAATTCGCTGCCGCGCGCCTTTTCCATGCCGTGCGCCATACCAATTGAAGCACCCATACACAGCGTGGTGTCTATAGCCGAAAGCGGCGCGAGCGCGCCCAGCGTATAGCAGCCTATATCGCCCATTGCGATAAGGTTTAGCCGGTTCATCATATAGTAGACCGCGCGGTGCGGGCAGCCGGGGCATAGCACGGGCGGCCGCTGTGGCAGCGCGCCAACCTCTATAATGTCCGGCTCCTCGCCCAGTATCTGCTTCTTTATGAGGTTGACTGAATATTCACCCTGCAGCGTGAATATATCCTTGCCTGTGACCTCTATACCAATGGCCTTGAGCTGATCCTCAATGAAGGGCTCCAGCTCTTCAATAACGTACAGCTTGCCCACTTTGGCAGCGAAATCCGCAATGAGTTTTTTGGGCAGCGGATACACCATGCCCAGCTTCAATACGCTGGCGTTCGGCAGCGCTTCTTTTACGTAATCGTAACAGATACCGCTTGTTACCACGCCCACGCCAGTGTCGTTCATCTCCACCTTATTCAGCTCAAATGTATTCGCGAACTCGGCAAGCTCGTTCATGCGCTGCTCCACAACGATGTGGCGCGCCTTTGCCATGCCCGGCATCATAACGTATTTGCCTATGTTTTTGGCGTAGGGCTTTAGCTCCGCCGCCTTCCTCTCGCCCGGCGTCACCAGCCCGCGCGAATGGGATATGCGCGTGGTGGAACGAACCAGCACAGGCGTATCGAAGCGCTCGCTCATATCGTAGGCCGCGGCCATGAAATCCTTGGCCTCCTGCGCGTCCGACGGCTCCAGCATGGGCAGATGCGCGCTGCGTGCGTAAAAGCGCGAATCCTGCTCGTTTTGGCTGGAATGCATACCGGGATCGTCCGCCACGATCACCACCAGCCCGCCGTTCACACCCGTGTAAGAGGCGGTGAAAAGCGGGTCCGCCGCCACGTTGAGACCAACGTGCTTCATGCAGCAAAGCGCCCGCGCGCCGCCAAAGCTGGCCCCGCAGGCCACCTCCAGCGCCACCTTTTCGTTGGGCGCCCACTCCGCGTACACGCCCTCGTATTTAACAATGTTTTCCGTGATTTCGGTACTCGGCGTACCCGGATAGGACGAAACGACGCCCACACCGGCTTCATATGCGCCCAGCGCAAAAGCCTCGTTACCCAGCATAATTTCCTTCATCTGCCATACTCCCCTTTATTCGTACATGACGGCGTGAAATTTTTTTCTACCGTTATTGTATTTATACCTAACTTAAAATAGTATAGCTGATTCGCAAAAAAAAAGCTATAGCTTTTTGCCCGTTCATATAAGCGCAAAAAAATCTATCTTCAAACTAGCCGTCACGAAAAATCGCTCATTATAGTTTATCAAGAGTCATACAAAAGAACTGTTGTATCCCCTATCGATACAACAGTTCTTTTGTATTATACTATTTCCATACCACGCTCGCTATACTTTCAGCGTTTGCGCCTTGGTATCCGCGCTTGCTCCCCTTATAGATACGCCTTTTACGCGTATTACGGGCACTACCTTAAAATAGTTTTTGCTGCCCGGCGAAAGACCCGTAAATGTATATTGCGTTTGGTCATTCACCGTGGCCACCTGCTCAAACTTACCGTCTATTTTGCGGAAAAGGCGGTAATAGTTTACTCCCGCTGCCGCTTGCCATTCCACGCGCACGCTGCGCACCGTCTTTTTGTTGTACTTAAAGCCTACCGCCACGCTTGGGCGGGTGGAGGTGACCAGTGTGTCGGATTTTTCGCCCGCTTCGCCGCCTACTATTGCCGTTACGGTGTAGCTGTATTTACTGCCTGTTTTTAGCCCCTTCAGCTCTATGCCCGTTTCGTTGGTCTTGGCTATTTCCGTTCCCGCGCCGCTGT
>CAYXFB010000052.1:0-18450 GCA_964464145.1 uncultured Christensenella sp. | reverse complement strand
TAACATAAATCTTGTCATTGAAAGCTTATTTACAGAGATAACTTCACAAGCTCCTGTAAACGAAAATTTCTTCATGCAGATACAAAAATGGATGCTACGCCTACGCCTAGCATCCATTTTTTCGACAGTCTGAAGCGGAGCCTAGTGGCTCCGCTTTTTTCTATGCTTTCGCTGTATATACATCATTCTCACCTACGCAGGTCAGCGCAGTTTCTTTTCCTCTTCAAATTCTCTGTGCTTCTCTTCCCTGTCCGCATACTTTTCCTGCTCGTGCTTTAGCTTCGCTTCCTCACGGCTTCGCTCCTGCGCGGTAGCCTCGTTGAATTTGCTTATCTCTTTAGCGTGCTCTTGTGATCTGTGTCCCTGTTTAGTCATTTCGCTCCCCTATCCTTTCTGCTTTCATCAAAGATCGTCCGCGTCCTGCTCCGGCTCTTCGCAATCGTCCGTTACTCCCGTGTAGCCGCCCTGCACGTCGGATGTCTTTTTGCCGCTGCCGTCATCGTGCCAGCTGTCCACGACCTCCATTGCCTTGCCGCCGCTTCCCGAACCATTCTTTATTGGGCAAACATTATTCATTATTTAACACCTCACATACATATTTTTATGTTATATGCATTATCTATAACCAAACTGTTTATAATTAAATCATAAAAACACACAAATTCAGGATGGATGATTTGGCATGAAAAACAGCGAATTGAACGGACTATACGCGCAATTGGACGATATACAACAAAAATATCTTAACGTGCTGCGCTCAAAGATATCACAGGAGACATCCGCATTCTACCGTGTTCAGATGGCGGACATGGCCAAGCTCATTGAAATGGACATAGAAGCGCGCGCGAAGCTGGCCGATGCCGAAGACGCTATTGAAACGGTGGAGCTCTCTCCTTCGCTTTACGCGGCTTTTCTGGAATATATGTCCGCCGTACTTACGGAGCTTTCCTCCTGTAAAATGCCGCAGGAGGCGGCGCGCGCGTACAGCGCCGTGGGAAACGCCATAAAAACGGGCGAAAGACTGAGCGCTCACGATATTTTCACCTGTATTTCGCTTACCATAACTGTAGTATCGCTCTGCATAGGCAATATTAGCATAGAGAGCCAGCCCACGCTAATATCGCTGCTGGACAAGCTGCTGGATATAAAAACCTCTCAGCTCCGGCTGGTGGACGAGGCCATGCGCTTCCGCAGAGATTTCGCAGCGCCGCCCATGTGACGCGCACAACTTGCGTTCGCCTTCTCATGTAAAAAGTGCTTGATCCATTCATTTCAATACGCCATACTACCATAAGCTCCGCGCTTTGGCACGCGAGGTTTCACACGTCGCGCTTGACTCTTCATTTCAAAGTGCTATTATTGTATCTGCCAGCATATAGAAATGGAGACGTTATAGATGGAGACGATACTACTTGGAAGAACGGGCATTCGTGCCTCAAAAATAGGCTTCGGCGCGCTGCCCCTGCAGCGACGGGACATGGCCGAGGCGGTTCGCATACTTCAAAAAGCATACGATTCCGGCATAAATTTTTATGATACGGCGCGTTTTTACACAGATTCGGAGGAAAAGATAGGAGAGGGGCTTTCCGCCGTGCGCGGTAATATATTCATAGCCTCCAAGGTATCGGGCGCGCAAACCGGGCAGAACGTTACGGACTACATAGAAAACAGCCTCAAAAATCTCAGAACGGATCACATAGATATAATGCAGTTTCACAACCCGGATTTTGTTCCGCTCCCCGGCGGTCAGAACGGTATGTATGACGCCATGCTAAAGGCGCGTGAGCAGGGCAAGATACGCTTTATAGGCTTCACGAACCACAAGCTCACCCTCATAGACGAGGCGCTTAAAAGCGGGCTGTACGATACGCTGCAATACCCCATAAGCTACATTTCCACTGATGATGAAATGGAGCTCATTTCGCGCTGCGAAAAAAGCAACGTGGGTCTGCTTGCCATGAAGCCGCTGGGCGGCGGGCTGCTCTCAAACGCGGCGGCCGTTTTCCATTTTTACGAACAGCATAAAAACGGACTGCTTCCCCTTTACGGGGTGCAGCATATGCACGAGCTGGAGGAATTTTTGTCCTTCGAAAAGAATCCGCCCGAGGCTGCGCACATGGATGATATAATAGCGAGGGACCGTGCAGAGCTGAAGGATAATTTCTGCCGTGGCTGCGGCTATTGCATGCCCTGCCCCGAGGGCATAACGCTGAATATGGTGTGCCGCATGTACCATTTGCTGAACCGCGCGCCCGTCAGCGAATATGTTACTCAGCACTGGTATGACGAAATGCAAAAAACGCTGGATTGCAGGCAGTGCGGCGCTTGCAACCCCCGCTGCCCCTACGATTTCAATCCGCAAACGCGTCTAAAGCAGGAATACGAATATTTTATGAAGGTATACAATGAGTTTCACGGCAAGGATTGAAGAAAAAAATCTTAATTTAATAATTTTGTAACAATTTCGTTATTTACAAGTAATATATTTAATGATATAATTACATTAAACAATAAGATTTTTTCATTTTCTCCTTTATCGGCCCTCTCAAAAAGAGGGCTTTTACTTTGTGCTCACACGTTTAATATTTCTGTAATATTTAAAATAATCACCGCTCAAACTTTTTTCGATCGGCCAAAGGTCGCTATTTCATCATTTCCTTGTACAAAAAACACTCTTTGATATGGTCGTTGACCATGCCCGTAGACTGCATAAAGGCGTAAACGATGGTTGAGCCGACGAATTTGAAGCCCATTTTTTTGAGATCCTTGCTGATCCGGTCGGAAAGCGGCGTGGTCGCTGGCAAATCCTCCACACGCTCCCATTGGCTCACTATTGGCGTACCGTCAACATAGCTCCATATAAAGCTGTCGAAGCTGCCGTGCTTTTCCGCCACCTCCAAAAATACCCTTGCGTTTGTTACGGCGGATCTTATTTTCAGACGGTTTCTTATTATGCCCTCGTTGGCCATGAGCCGCTCTATCTTGGCATCGTCGTAATTGGCCACCTTGGCGGGGTCGAAGCCGTCGAAGGCCTCGCGGAAGGCCTCCCTTTTTTTCAGCACCGTCAACCAGGACAGTCCGGCCTGCATCCCCTCCAAAACCAGCATCTCAAAAAGCTCTGTATCGTCGTGAGTCGGCCTTCCCCACTCTTTATCGTGATAATCTATATATATCGCGGTATCGCCCGCCCACGAGCACCTTATTTTTTCATCCATAAAACTATCCCCCAATTCTTATACTGTACGCATATAATTCTATCACAATCAGAGGTGAAGCAAAACATACATTTTAGTGCGTAAGCAAAAGAGAGAACGCGGCAGCGCTCTCTCTTTAAGGGTACAGTTTTTTAATACTTCGAATCGTCCATGTCGTCGTCCGATGTGAAGCCCGTATCGGACGCGCCATAATTGGTGGTGCTTACTACGCCGCCCTCGCTGTCTAGCAGCTTGAAGCGCGCAACCAGCTCGCGCATGAGCTGCGCCTGCCCAGAAAGTTCTTCCGAAGCCGCCGCGCTCTCTTCGGCCGTGGCGGAGTTGTTTTGTACAACTGCCGATATCTGATCCACGCCCTGCGTTATCTGCTGCACCGCTACTGACTGCTCGTTCGTTCCGAGGGATATATTGTTTATTCTGTCCACTATCTCGTTGGTGCCCTCAACTGCCGCCATGAGCGAGGCCGCCGTCTCTTCTGCGATCTTGGAACCGTTGCTTACCGCCGCTATTGATGTATCTATTAGCGCCGCCGTATTTTTTGAGGCTTCCGCACTCTTTGATGCAAGGTTTCTCACCTCGTCCGCTACAACGGCAAAACCCTGCCCGGCCGCACCCGCACGCGCCGCCTCAACAGCAGCGTTCAGCGCCAATATATTCGTTTGGAAGGCTATATCCTCTATGGTCTTTATTATCTTACCTATTTCGGCGGAGCTATCGTTTATCTGCTGCATTGCTTCCATCATAGAGCGCATCTTTTCGTTGCTCTCCAGCACCTCGCTCGCCACCTGCTGCACCTTTTGGCTCACCTCTCCCGCGTCGTCGGCGTTTGCTTTTATACCCTTAGCTGTCATGTTAAGTGTATCGGCCAGCTCTTGTATGGTGGAGGCCTGTTCTGTAGCTCCCTGCGCCAGCTCCTGCGCGCCGTTTGAAACCTGGCCGGAACCGGTGGAAACCTGATCCGCAGATTGGTTTATGCGGCTAAGTGTGTCGTTCATGGATGATTCTATTTTCTGCATGGTGGATTTCAGTATCGCAAAATCTCCCACGTACTCACAGTTTGTGGTCTGCGTGAAATCTCCCTCGCCCAACGCCACCATCACGCGTGATTGATCTGCTATGAGCTCGTATATACCCGTGAAAAGGCCGGACATCATCTGAGAAAGCTGACCGGATTCATCTCTGGATTCAAATACCTGTACGGGTGATTTCGTATCTCCTTTTTCCGCCATTAGCTTCATGCGGTCTATGCAGGCGCGTATCGGCCGAGATATCATCTTCGCCAAATAAAGCCCCAAGAATATCGCAACCACCACAGCAGCGGCCACAACTATTATCTGAATAATGCTCATCTGCCTGAAAAGATTTCCATTTTCATCCACCGCCGCCTTGGCCCATTCGCTATTATTTGTGGCACTTTGTGAAAGACCCTGCTCCACCTTTGTTATTACCTCTTCGCCCTCTGCCAGCGTTTTATATGCATTGGCGGAATCGCCCGCTTGCGCATACTCCCTCACCTTTGCCTTTATCTCTTGAAAATCTTTGGAATATATATCCTTTGCCTCGTAATACGCCGTCTCCAGTGAAGGATCGCTCATTGTGGCTTCGTATTGGGTTATGTTTTCGGTAGCTTGCAACGCCAGATCATCAAGCTCGGCCAATACCTCATTCAGGCTTCCGTTGGCCTCTCCCGAATACAGCACCAGCTTATTTAAAGCAATTTGCTCCGCCTGAAAATCCTCGCGGATATTCCCCATAACCTCAATAGAACGCAGATTCATTTCGTAAATTTCTGTGTCCTTGGTATTTAGGCCATTCATACCGTAAATACCTACAACTCCTGTAGCCACCGCCAAGGCCGCCACAATTATGAAACCTACTATAAGTTTCGCCGCTATTTTTAAATTTTTGAACATTGCAGATTCCTCCCCTTTATTTCAAAAACAAACACCGATAAAATAACGCAGGTCTATCGGTGCAACTTCACTCTGTTAATTTTATGCAAAAAACGATGTATTTCTCATTTTCATGTCCATACCCTCGTATTCAATCCTATTGATATAATAATTGCTAAGGAGTATAATGTCAATACATTGGCGGCATTGAAAGAAACGATTTCATTTACAATAATATTCATTTCACGAATTTTCTCTTAGTGAAATTTTTGTTTTTCAAAAAGCAGCTTTTATCTACGCAATTGCTACAGCGCAGCGACGTGTTCGTACCCGCCCAAAACTTTTCGGGATGCGTCGCGTATGCAAACTCCCATCTCACCAAAAGCAGCAGCGCCAAAAAGACGAGGCTATACGAAAGCACACCGGGCAACAGCAGCAGCAAACCAAAATCGAAGAAATAGCCCCAGCCGTATATCCGGCAATTTTTGCAGCAGAGGCTTTTCATAAAGAATTTTTGCAACGGGCACCAGAAAATCATGCAAAGCGAATCACAAAAATAATATGTGAGCACAACTATGAGCACTTCACTTTCACCCAAAATACCGTTGAAATAGAGCAGCATAACCAGGCCACTCAGAAACAGCCAGAAAAACAGGGCCTTTCTGGCTCCGGCATTCATTTTTTTGACCTCATCGTCCAGTCCGCTCACGTAACCGTAGCCTTTGCTTCTTCCCTTAGGCGCCTTTTCGCCCGGTGGCCTCACTCTCTTGTCCCTCGAGAGCTGCAACATCATACCTGCTATCATAAGCAGCCATATTAGCTGCACGGCCGAAAAACCATCTTGAAATGGCACGACGCGCCACATAGAGGCAATATCCGCTCCGCCAAGATATGCTATTACGCTGCTAAAAAATACAAGCGCACGAATTGATAGATCTATTATACCTATGCGCAGCACGGTGGCTCGCCTCCCTTCCCCACAAAATATCTGACGACGCAATCGTTATATAATATTGTATACACGCCGCGTTTTTTTTCAACACAAAATATTGAAGCCATTTTAAATAATTCGATTGAAATTTCTCTTCCAAGTCTATACAATATATGTAACGCCATAAGTATTCGAAATAAAATGTTTCTCAATCAAAAAAACACAATAAACGCCGGGAGGATAATTCTATGTATTCATCTTTAGAGGAAATAAAGAGTTTCTGCGCAGAAAAGGGTGTCAAAATGGTGGACTTTATGATGATCGACCTAAACGGACGCTGGCGGCACCTCACTATGCCGGTAGACAGGCTCACGGAATCCACTATGGAGTACGGAGTGGGCTTCGACGGCTCCAACTACAGCTTCGCGCCCATCGAAAAGAGCGATATGGTCTTCATTCCCGATCTTGACACGGCGCATATCGACCCCTTTGCCGAAATCACCACGCTTTCAATGATAGGAGATGTTTACGTTATAGACCTACCCAGCAACAGACGCTTCGATCAGGATCCGCGCAACGTTGCCTTTCACGCGGAGGAATACCTCAAATCCACCGGAATTGCGGACGAAATGCGCATAGGGCCGGAGTTCGAGTTTCACGTTTTCGACCATGTTAGCTACATGAACACGCCCAGCGTTTCAAAATTTCACATAGATACCACACAAGCGGAGTGGAACACTGGCTCAGAGAGCGCAAACCTTGGCTATAAGATACCCAACAAGGGCGGATACCACATGGCACCGCCCATGGATATACTGAGCGGGTTCAGAAGCCGCGTTTCCATGATGATGGAGGAGCTTGGTATAAAGGTAAAATATCATCACCACGAGGTGGGCGGCCCGGGTCAGCTTGAGATAGAGGTAGAATTTGGCGGTCTGCGAGAAATGGCCGATAAAACAATGCTCACAAAATATATAATCAAAAACGCGGCCGTGGCCGATGGCAAAACTGTGACCTTCATGCCCAAGCCCATATTTGGCGAGGCGGGTAACGGCATGCACGTACACATGCACCTCTTCAAGGAGGGCAAACCCGTATTTTACGATGAAGACGGCTATTCGCAGCTTAGCCGGGAGGCGCTGTATTTCATTGGCGGCCTGCTAAAGCACGCCCGCGCGCTCTGCGCCTTCACAAACCCCAGCACAAATTCATACAAGCGGCTGGTGCCCGGCTACGAAGCGCCCGTAACGATAGGCTACGCCACAAGCAATCGCAGCGCCGTAATACGCATACCCGCCTATGCCAAGGCGCCGGAGGAAAAGCGATTCGAGCTGCGCTGCCCGGACGGCACCTGCAACCCCTATTACGCCTTTGCCGCCATACTCATGGCGGGTGTTGACGGCGTGAAAAACAAAATAGACCCGGAGGCCGCAGGCTACGGACCGTATGATTACAATTTATATAAGCTGTCCGACGAGGAAAAGGCCAAGATATCTTCCCTGCCCCAAAGCCTTACCGAGGCGCTGGACGCGTTGGAGGCGGATCACGAATTTTTGACGGAGGGTGGTGTTTTCCCACCGCGCCTCATAGAGATATGGATAAAGCACCGCCGCGCTGATGCCGCGAAGTACAGCCAAATGCCCGCACCCATAGAATTTGAGATGTATTACGATCTTTGATTTCTACAGACAGAAGCAAAAATCCTTGCAAAGTGGGATGTATACTGTAAAGGGTAGTAATGATACTACACTAAAACAGCAGGGCGGCGGCTCTTTTGCAGATGATAGGCAGACTTGCGGGAAAAGGTTCGCCGCTACCACCCACAACACCCGAAGGCGGTTACAAGAACAGTTTAATCCGTCCTTAAAGCGTTGTGAGGAAACAAAGCAGAATGAAAGGACGGTTTTTATTATGCGCTATTATATGAAATATCGAGCTATCCTTTTGTTTTAGCTGTTTATGCGCCGGAGTACACGTCAGGAAGCAGAGCAAATTAGAAAGAGCGTTTACAGTATCTTGGTCCGATAAGATGCTCATAACTCACTACCATTCATTGTATAGTATTTGAATAAATTTCAATGATTTCTCTTAAGTATCTCTGTATACCAATGTACAAGCTTTCCGGCTCAACACAGATACAATCCGCCCCGAAACCGAGCAAAAACTGATACCCTCGTTTATCGTTTGATATTGGTATCCGAGCCGTCACCCATTCGCCGTCTATTTCGCCAAACACCTCCTCTCCAAATACATCCTCCATCCGCTCCATGGCACTGCCCTGTACTCGCAGCATTGCGTATACAATATTTTCATCTTGGAATTCTGGCTGAACAATGGCTTGTGGCTGATACTCCCGTCTTGAAAATACAGTATCCATCGCCGTAAGTCCGCTCATTCTGGACAGCTTAAACATCCGGAAATCATTTCGCTCCAAGCAATAGGCATCCAAGTACCAGCGCATCCCTTTGAGCAGCAGTCGATATGGCTCCACCGTCCGGCTGCTTTTCTGTCCCTGACGGTCGGTATAGTCAAACTGAAGCAGAACGCTTTGCTCCATCGCTTGCTGAATTGTATCAATGGCATCGGTTTGCTTTGCATTTCCAACCCAAGGGGTCATGTCGATGGTGAGCCGCCCGGCACGAAGCTCAATTTCTCGCCGCTGCTGCTCTGGAATAAGACCTTTTACTTTAGCAAGAGCGTTCGTTACCTCCTGACCCGACAGAGAACTGCGAATACATCCAAGCCCCATGAGTAGCGTGGTCACATCGGCGGTGGAAAACAGCCGCTTTTCCAGCTTGTAGCTCTCCATAATTCCCACGCCACCATGCACGCCCATATAGGAAACAATGGGGATACCCGCCTGATTGATCGCTTCTAAGTCCCGGCTTATAGTGCGAGGGGTAACCTCGCATATTTCCGCAAGTTCCGCAACGCTCATTTTTTGCCGCTCTAGCAGTAACATAATAATTGAAATTAATCTGTCAATCTTCATTTTCTAAACCTCCAATTTATTTTTATTATATCACAAAAGTATGACACATAGCTGTCATACTTTGTTCGGTATACTAAAAATATCTTAAAAAAAGGAGAACAACAAAATGAGTGTTTATTACATGGGCGAGGTTCAAGGACTATCGCAGGAAACAAGGACTGAGGTTGAGACGTTCATCAAGCAGGGCATTCCTGAAAATGCGGAGTGCTGCGTAGGGTTTGTAACGCTTGGCACACGGCAGGAGGAAGGTGTGCGTTTGACCGTCATCAGTCTGCTCAGCGGCTCCGGCGTAAACGAGGTATTCATGCAGTGCAACCGCAACAGCCAGAAGGTAAAGAATCTGCTAAAGCACCCCACCGCCGAAATTGCCATCACCAACGGACGCGGCAGCGTAATACTGAGCTGCAGTGCTGAGGTCTTGGATGACAAAAAGCTCAAGGCGCAAATGTGGGAGGACTGGATGGTGCAGTACCATCCACAGGGCTGTGATTCACCGGATTATGTCATTTTGCGCTTTGTTCCGCAAAGCATCCGGGCGATGATTTAGGGAGGATATATAAATGAAAATTGGAGTATTTGGAACAGGATTCGGCATGGTACATCTGCAAACTTTTTTGAATCACCCTTTGGTGGACGAGGTTGTGTTTTTCAGCCGAACTCAGAAAAAGGTAGAGGAACTATCGGCACAAATGGGTATTCACGGGACAACCAACGTAGACGATATCTTATGCGATTCCACGGTGGACATTGTAACGATCGCGCTTCCACCCGCGCTTCAAACAGAGGTAGCAATCCGGGCTATGGAGCATGGAAAAGACGTGATTTGTGAAATCCCTGTCTGCCCCACGCTGGCAGAGGCGGAAAAACTGACCGAAGCATCCCGCCGCACAGGTAAGCGGGTGCTGGTAAACTTGTTTACGCGCTTTGGAGCGGTAAACACACTACTAAAAGAAAAAATTGTTTCCGGCGAATATGGAAGGCTCTTATCCCTGCAAGTAGTGGGACGTAACGCCCCCGTGTGGGGAGAGCACCCTATGGGGATTTCGGTGTTGCCACTGGAAAGCTGCTATTGTGATTTTGCTTGGCTGGATTGGTGCCTTGGAACACTGTCCCTTGTGGGCGTTGCCGCCATTGATGTGCCGGAGAAAAACGGAGCAAGTATTGACTTACTATTAAAAAGCGAAATCGGCGTGCCAGTACAGGTCACCACCTCTACGCTTATGCCGCTCTCAATGGGGGTACAGAGCCGTGTGGAAGCCACTTTTGAGCATGCTGCGCTGGTCTACACTGAAACCTCGTGGTGCAAGGATGGAAATGCAGCACAAATGACCCTCTATGACAACGAAAAAAAGCAGCCGCTTGCCCTACCTGAAGCGAATGCCTACTACGATTCTCTCACCTACAGCTTGGAGCGGATATTGGACGGAAAGCCGGGAATCACTGACCTATCAGAGAGCACCGCCGCGCTTGCTCTGGCGTTGGAATTGGAAAAGAGACTATAAGAAAGCACATAGGGAGCAACTTACAAGCTGCTCCCTATGTGTTTTTGCCTTCTCCGTCAATTATAAATATTCTAATTACATTATACTTAATTTGTCTATTCTAAAAAATTAGAAGTTATCTTTCTCCGACTGTTTCACCTATCTATGCTATCAATAGACAGGTAGTATTTTCTAACGAAAATCTCCACCTTTAAACCATTGACAGCTTGGACTTTTGCCGTGCCATTGCGCAACCGAAAACGGGGAACAGGACATAAAAATCCTGCTCTCCGTTTTCGTCTGATTTATTATACGACAAAATCGGCTTCACTGGTGGGCGGTTGCCGTCAGCTTTGATGGTGGCTCTGCCCCCAAACCCCCGACCGCTCCCAAAGAACAGAAAAAATATCACTTAACCCCTTTACAATTTACGTTCTGCTTTACAAGGGTTTTTTCAAACGCGCGCCGTTATTTGAAATATCGCCGCCTGTCCGTCCTCTGTCATTGTATGATAGGTGTGCACGTTTTTCTTTTTGTATTTGAAATCACCGTACACCGTGCATACATACATGCACACGGCGTTCCACGAGGCGGCGCACAGCACCTTTTTCGGGTTGGAAAAATCCTCCGGGCTCTGCCACTCCCATGGGTAAACTATCACCGTGCCGCTCAGGCTGCAATGCGCACAGCCAGCCTGCTTCAATAGCTCAAGCAGCGCCGTGCCGTCTTGCTCGCCGTGAAGCGGGCTTTCACGTGACAGCGCTATAAATGAAAAGCGTGTCCTTTTTTTTAGCCTAAAATTTGTCACCCGTGTCTCTCCATTATAATTTATTGATGTTACGATACCATACTTTTTCGCTATTCTCAACAGTCATAGAGCGCATATACTGCAATTTCAAAAAAATGATTCACAAATACCTCAATCAATCGTATAATGAAAAGTACATAATATTTTCACATCTTGTTAAAAATTCGACTGATTGGTATGAAAAATGGCGCTGAGCAAAAAGAAACAATCTATATTTGAGGATCTTGTGAGCGGAATCCTGGATTCTTGCGACACGGACGTTATCGTTTTCGATAGAGAGCTCAAGCATCTGTTATATATAAATGCGGCAGCTATGGAGCGCCTTGAAAAAAGGGAAATAGCCGTTGCAGATTACATCTCCCTGTTTCCCGGCATTTTGGAAAAGTGCGCCGAGTATACAAACGAGGAAGGTGAACCATTTACTTTTGAAATAAGCAGCGTGGATGACCGCTTATTTTCAGTCAAACCTGGAAATATATATTGGATGGACGGGGAAGCCGCCACCATATTCTATCTTCGGGACAGCGATTCAGAGCTTCGCGCCAAGGAAAGTCTCTATAAGCTAGCCTACCACGATTATTTAACAGATATACCCAACCGCCTCAAATTTAAAGAGGACTTTGAGGCGCTACATCCCCAAATTGAGACCGGGCAACTCTCCGGCATAGTAGCCATATTCGATTTGGATAATTTTAAAGCCATAAACGATACCTACGGCCACAATACGGGCGACATTATGCTCAAAAGACTCACCGAGTTTTTGCAGGAGCAGCCAGAATTCAAAGACCATCTGTATCGCCTGGGCGGCGACGAATTTGTGTTTTTATTCGCGCAGAATGCCGAAGATTTCGAAAGCGAAACAATGATGCGCAGTTTTTACAAGAGCTTGCTTGAAATAGCGCTGCGCACCTACACCATGCCTAATATAGAGCAGACCTGCACGCTTTCAATAGGCATCGCACTGCTGCCCTACCACGGCACAAATTCATCAGAGCTGCTGCGCAAGGCGGATATTGCGCTATACAAGGCCAAATCCGCTGGGCGAAACCAGATGTTCTTTTTCGAAGCGCAATACGATACCGCCAAAAAATTCAAGGATCTTTATGTGAATATAAAGCCAATACTCATGTCCTCCGGTCGCACCTTCGGTTACGAACTTTTTGATAAGGGTGGCGAGGAGGACGGTACGGCGACCGAGGATGTGAGACTAACAGAGTTCGACCGAACTTTCGATGCGCTGGGGCTGGATGACCTAAACAATGATTTTAAATATTTCATTGGCAATTCGGCGCAGCTTTCAAATGGTGCTGTGCTAAAAAATCTGCCAAAAGAAAAATTTGTTATACAGATATTGCTGCCTGAAAAGGTTACGCAACGCGAGCTTTTACTGTATAAAAAACTTCACTCTATGGGCTACAGGCTGTCTTTCAGCGGGCTGCGGCGCGAAAACGCAACACAGCAGCTGCTATCCCTGGCCAGTTTCTGCAAGCTGGAGCTTTCGGATGTGGAGCAGGGCTTCGTTATGTGGGTGGCCTCCACCTTCAAGAGCGTGGAGCTCATAGCAACGGGCGTGGACTCCCCCGCCGCCTTTGAGGAAACGAAGAAATACGGCTTCAAGCTCTTTCAGGGGTATTTCTTCAATCAACCCACCATAGTGAAAAAAACAAAGGAAATATCCCCGCTCAAATTCAATTACTACCGCCTGCTAAAGCTTACCAGCACGAATAATTATGTGGATTTCAAAGAGATAAGCAATATAATATCATCGGACGTTGCTATGTCCTATAAACTATTAAAGCTGCTCAATTCGGCGGCCATGGGGCTTAGAAGCAAGATATCCTCCATATCTATGGCCGTTGCCTACCTTGGCGAAGAACATTTGAAAAAGTGGATCGCCATGCTGGCGCTTCGCGGGATTGGCGACGATAAGCCGCTGGAGCTGGTGCGCATATCGCTTATACGCGCGCACTTTGGCGAGCTTATAGCCCCGCGCTTTCTGAACCCGCGCGAGGTGAACAGTATATTTCTGTTAGGGCTTTTGTCCCTGCTCCACGTTGCGTTGGAAAAATCCAAAGAAGAGCTTTTCAAAGAGATACCCGTTTCAGAAGATATAAGAGATTCCCTTCTCACCAAAACTGGTAAATATTCAGATTTAATAGAGTTTTTCAGCAATTACGAATATTCCAACTGGGATGAAGTCAGTGAATTTGCGCGGACGCACCAGATACCCGTGAACTTTATAAACGAATCATACGTGGCCTCGGTTAAATGGTATAACGCGCTTTCCCGCGAATCTTAAATAAGCCGCAAATGGCAAGATATTTTGCATACAAAAAGCAGCAAACATAGTTTTACAGCCGTTTTTCATATATATATTGATGGCTGCGCAGATCATGCGATCATTTTCTTGTCGCTCTCGGATTCCTTTTCGGGCAGGAAGCGCTCGAATATAACGGAATCTATGAATGGATTTACGTGGGTAAATTGCTCTTCGCTCTTTATGGTCCACGCCAATATAGAGGCGCCCTTCTCGCGCATCTTGCGCAGCATTTTTATGTTTATACGATGAAACTCACAACTTATAAAATTCGGCTTGCAAATAAAATTTGTTTCTAGGCGCTTTATAAGAAACATTATGAGCTTGAGGGGTATAAGCTGGAAAAGTGGCACCTCAAAATTCACATGCTTCAGATCACAGGAAAGCTGGCCGCGCAGTATGCCTGGCGCGTTCTTCTTGAACCAGCGCAGGGAGTATGGAGAGAAGGATTGCACCGCAAACTTGCCCTCATAATCCTGTATTTTTTGGTAAAAAGCGCTCTCCAGCCTGCCCGAGAAATTGTAGCTCTTCATCTCGAACAATATGGGAACCCTGCCCGCAACCAGCTCCAGCACCTCATCCAGCGTGGGAATGGTCTCCTCCGTGCCGCAAAGGCGCATACTTTTGAGCTGCGCAAGATCATAATCCCTCACCTTACCATCCACGCCCGCAATTCTCTTTAGCTCATTATCGTGAAACACGACCACCTGGCCGTCTTTGGTCAGCCGCACGTCCATTTCTATGGCATAACCCGCCTCCACTGCCAATCGCATTGCCATGAGCGAATTTTCCGGCACTCTTTCATTGTGCAGGCCGCGGTGCGCAAATTTATAGTCTGAAAGCCAGCTGCCATCCGCAGGGGCGTCTATAGCGCGTGAAAAAAGCCATTTGAATGCCGCTACCAACCCCACTATCGCCGCCACTACAAAAGAAAGAAACATATTGAGTTGAGTCAAATTCCATCCTCCATCAGTTACAATCTGCGAATACATTTTTCTCGCAATCTATTATACCTGCCGGTTGCGTTGACCGCGCAGCTCAGCCTTAGGTAAAACCTCTTTTTTATTCTAGTTCTTCTATGGTGCGAGAGCTGTCGTGCTTTATTGGCACCCATTCCGTGCGCGGTCTAACAAGCGCCGCAAATGCGATCACCATCATTGTAAACATAAACACCGGGTATAGCAGCACGCCCCTGCCCATGCCCTTCATATCGCGTTTTTCCAGCTTGAGCGTGGAAAAGGCCACTATCCATGCAAATACGATGCTTAACAGGCAGAACCCCACCAACACAAAAGGTGCCAAGGGCTGCAAGGCCGGCGTGCCTATGAATGTTATTATAGAGGCTATATTAAGCGGTATGGTAAGGCCTGTGGCCGGTATGAACAATATATACCAGGCAAGATCCAGAGCGCGCGCGTTGCCCTTGAATACTGCCTTCATTATATCCTTTAAGTATAGTGGTATACACTGCATACCGCCCGTCATCCAGCGCAGACGCTGCTTCACAGATACACCGAAGCCTGCGGGCTGCTCATCATAAAAGCGCGCCTTGTTGGCGGGAACTATGGTGTGCCCCTTCAGCACCTGCTGTATGGAAAACTCAACGTCCTCCGTTATGGAATCCGTATTCCAGCCCTCTTCGCCCAGTGAAGCTATTTTGAAGGCAAAGCCGGTGCCGCCCACCATACTTGAAATGCCCATAGCATGGCGCGGGTTGTGATAAAAGCGCTGCAGCATGAGCCAGTATATGGAATATACCTCGCTCACCCACGAATCGTGTATATTCTTAGTATCCCTATAGCCAAGCGCTACGTCTCCACCGGAGCACAACGCATTGTTCATCTCTGTAAGAAAATTGGAGGAGGCCAAATTGTCGGCATCGAAAATGCACATGGCGTCATATTCGCCCTCGTATATTTTTATTATACGGTTTATGCCAAAGTGAAGCGCAAAGCCCTTGCCCTTTTTTTCGTTGTTGAAGCGCTTAAAAACAACGGCTCCGTTTCTCTCGCAAACGCCCGCCGTATCATCCGTACAATTATCCGCCACCACAAATACCTTGTATTTTCCTTCATAGTCCTGCTTTTTGAGGCTGTTCAGAAGATTGACAATAACGCTTTCTTCATTCCTGGCGCAAACGATTATCGCAAAATCATGCAGTTTTTCTTCGCGGCGAACAAGCTCCTTAGGCTTACCAAAGCCACGCAGCGTGGTTATTATCAGCCATATCATGAGCGGGGTGGAAAACAGCCCCAACGCGACCGCTATCACCTGAACCACACCAAGCAGAATATCCATTTCAAACCCTTCCCTTTTGCTGTTCTTGATGTAGATTATACCACCAATAGCAAAAAGAATCATAAAGAAATCCTTAAGATATTCTTACATTTATGCAATATAGGAATATCCTTATATATAATACTTTTTTTTTGATCCCGCGTCTATAGCTTTTTGCATTTAAACACAATATATTGTTTAAAAGTTGCATCTATGGTTATTTTAATAACAAGTTATGACCGCTTAGGCGTTTATATATAAATATCCAAGGAGGCTTTGGCCAATGGATAACTTTTAAAACCCCCGATTCTTTTTGTCGGGGGTTTTATACCAATTCCATAAAAAAAGTGAATACACTTTTTTTAGCGCGAAGCGCGTTTGGAATGGCATGAGACACGTTCTGCCCTGATCTTGCGCAGAACATGCCGCGCCGTAGGCGTGGCGCTTCCAAAGAAAACATCTGCTTTCTTTGGAATTAGTATTACTTCGCGTATTTTCTGTTTATATAAATATATTACTTTATATTTGCTGTTGCTGCATGGTATAATTTATTTAAAAAAGGCGGTGTTTGTTTATGAGCAAATCATTTGAGCACAGAGAAATGACCATTGAGAAAATAGCGCATGATCTTACTATAGAGGTAGTTCGCACCAGCATTGAGGGGTATCAGCGCGGAAACGATTATCAGGTGTCCGATGTGGATATCGCCAATTTTGCTTGCAGCATATATGAAGAATGCTTCCCCGTAATACTGGAGCGCGCAAAGCAATAAAGCATATCCCAAAGCGATCTCCCGCCCTCCGGGAGATTTTTTTGTGCGTTTTCGCGTTCTGCCGTTCAAAATTTACAAACAGTTCATTATGTTTTTCGCCATATATTATATAATGTTGGTATTAAGATTTCTTAAAGATTATTGAAAGGAATGTTTTGATGAAATTTAACAAACTAAAAACTCTTGCTCTTGTGGCGCTTTCAGCTTCCGTGATGGTATTCTTTGTTGCTTGCGGCGCACCGCAGGCGCAGCAATCTGTTACGGAGGCTTCCAAGATCAACGTGGAAATAACGATGGAGGACGGCGGCGTTATAGCGCTTGAGCTTGATAGCGAGGCCGCTCCTTTGACCGTGGAAAATTTCGTGAAGCTGGTAAAAGAAAGCTTTTACGACGGCACCACCTTCCACCGCATAATACCCGATTTTATGATACAGGGCGGAGACCCCACCGGTACGGGCACGGGCGACGCGGACAGCACCGTGAAGGGTGAATTTGCGGATAACGGCTGGGATAACCCCATAAGCCACAAGCGCGGCGTTATAAGCATGGCGCGCAGCCTCGAGCCCGATTCGGCAAGCTGCCAGTTTTTCATAACAAACGCGGACAGCCTTTTCCTAGACGGCCAGTACGCCGCCTTTGGCCATGTTACAAGCGGCATGGATGTTGTGGATCAGATCTCGGCAGTGCAGCGTGACGCTTCTGACAGACCTCTCGAGGATGTGGTCATAAAATCTATAAGAGTTGTGGACTGATATCGTTAAAAAAACCGCACATAGATGCGGTTTTTTGTTGCTTTTTTTAGGCAGGCAAAAGGCTGCAACCCAACAGTCGCAGCCTTTTGTATATATGACTTGCTAATTGATCAATCGTCCCAGTCTATGTCTATCACGTCGCCCGTTACAGCGTCTATTTCGACCTCGCACACGCCGCCGCTCACGCGCACATCAACATCGTATTTGCTATCCTCTGCGTCCAGCTTGCAG
This sequence comes from uncultured Christensenella sp., assembly GCA_964464145.1. GTDB lineage: Bacteria > Bacillota > Clostridia > Christensenellales > Christensenellaceae > UBA5399. The sequence continues at coordinate 785 of CAYXFB010000052.1, read as the reverse complement.
CGGATCACAGTTCCGCCGCCCGCCGCGTCTATAGCTATCTTTTCAGCTTCGTCGCTTGTGATGAAATTTTCGTCTTCCTTAACTACCTCGCCAGTCGCCGCATCAACGACTATAGTTCTTTCAGTCTTGCCCTGCTTGAAATCTATCTCGTAATATGGCATTTTAGTGCGCCACTCTATATCGAGGCTGTCGAAGGTTGCCTTGGGCAGCTCTTTTTGCGCAGTGGCTATGGCCTCGTCATAGCTTGTTTTGATCTGGTTCAGCTTCAATGTGGAATGCAGCTTGCCTTCATACTTGTTTCTGATTATTTTTCCGGTCTGCACATCCACCTTTACGTCGTACTCCTTACGGTTCGTATCCACAAACTCCATGTCGTACACGTATCTCCCCTTCTCACGATCGAGCTCCAGCTGTGTCAGCTTGGCTTTGGGATATTTCGCCTGCGCGGTGGCTACCGCATCGCTGTATGTTATATCCTGAGCAGCTGTTGAAACAAGGGGTATTGCAAAGAGAGACGCTGCGGCTATTGCTCCGGCCAATAAGGCCTTGATTTTTCCGTATTTCATAAAACTATCCTCCTATTATACATATTATATAAGTAACCAATATATAAACATATTAACAGAGTTCAAAATAAAGTTCTACATACAAAAAACACCTATAGGGTATGTATTTTGTATATACAAACAAAAATCCACACTGTGCTTTTTAGTGTGGAGCATCTTCTATATAAAAAAAGCTTTCACGTTCGGGAACGCTTATGTTATCCAGGGTTGAATGCAGCT
>CAYXFB010000051.1:0-19698 GCA_964464145.1 uncultured Christensenella sp. | reverse complement strand
CGTCCAACCCTATACCCGCGCAACCGCGCGGAAATCGCCCGCCGCAGGCGCATATACATCTACGTATAAGGTTTCATCGTTTAGAAAAACGATAAAATAGAAGTATAAGCGCCCCCGCATAGCGGGAAAGGCGGTACAACAAAAGCGCATATGGTAGTTTATGCTTGTCTTTTCTTTTGGGTTGGTGCTCAAACAATAGCAAACCTCAAACCATCCTACCCTCATACTCTGAGCGGACGGGGAAGATGGGTTTCGTAAGGAAACTTTAGCGCAGCAACTAAAACAATGGCTTACATCTAACCGTCCCAGCGGAGCTAGGGAGCGGCGCTGCTCTACATACAGCATCACTCAAACGAAGTTTACGCCGCGTTTTCCGTCGGAACCCGTCTTTCCCGCCCGCGTCCAACCCTATACCCGCGCCTCCGCGCGGAAATCGCCCGCCGCAGGCGCAAATCCACATAAGTAAAAGTTTCATCGTTTAGAAAACGATAAAATAGAAGTATAAGCGCCCCCGCGCAGCGGGAAAGGCGGTACAACAAACGCGCATATCCAAAAAAGTAAAGCTTTCATCGTTTGGAAAACGATAAAATAGAAGTATAAGCGTACCGTGCAGCGAGTTTAGAGGCACAGCAAAAGCGCATATCCAATAAAGTTAAGATTTAGATTACATCTTTGGCAAAGATTTAAAAATATATAGAAGCGCCTAAGCAAAGAAAAAAGCATTATGCCACAGGCACACATAAACCGAGATAAAGAAGAATTTATAGACCAATACGCCCCAAGAGCGGAACGACACTAATGTGCAAAAAAAGAGGACATCCAGCAAACCGAATGTCCTCTCAAAACTCGTACTGTGCTTCACAGCTTATGCCGAGTCCGCCCGGGATGATCCCGCCTCGGCCGCTCAGGCAGCTCAGACTCATCGTAATAATATGTGCTGCTCCTGCGGCGCACCGTGGGGGTTTGCTTTTCCTCGCCGCCGTTTGGCTCCACGTATTCATATTCGCGCGCGCTGTATGTTTCGCCGCGTGTGCTTTGGCTCCTGCCGGACGAATATTTGGGCATATCGTAATTTCGTCCGCCATAGCCCTTCGCGCCGTAGCTTCTGCCGCCGTAGCCCCGTCCGCCATAGCTGCTTCTGCGCGGCTTGCGGTCACTCAATATACCGAAGTTGGGGCGCGGGCCCATGCCTCCGCCCATGAAGTGGCGTATTATGAGGAAGCCTGCCACACCCGCCGCCGGTATAACTATTATCAGCCACCAGTATTCGGGCATACCGTCCACCGCGCCGGGCAGAGCGTATTCGGCCTTTGTCTCCTGCTCCTGCCCTATGGCGAATACCGTGCGCCCCGCCAGGAGCGGCGCGCTGTATAGCTCCTCACCGCCCAGAGTATAGGTGACCCTGCCCATCTCCTGACCCTCTTCAATGGGCGCGGTCAGCTTACCCGTTATTTCCACATTTTGCTCCACCTTGGCGCTGCCCTGCGCAAGCTCCTCGGCCAACGGCTTATACACAAGCTCCACGCCGGGCGCGTCCTCCGCGGCGGATGTGCTTATGGAAAGCTGCCCCTCTTGCGGGTCGTTCGAAGCGTAGTCGGATATCTGGCGCGTTTCCTTCACCGGCTCTATATACTTGCCTATATCCGCCCAGGCCAGATTTTTGAATCCGTAATCGAAAAGGTTTATGGCCACGCTCCAGCGCTCCACCGACCTATCCGAGGTGTCTCCGAACATGCAGGCTATAAGGTCCATATCGCCCTGCTCCGCGCTGGCCACTAGGCAGCCGTAGTAAGCGTTTCCCTCCACGTTTTGCAGCAGGCCGGTTTTCATGCCCGTTGCGGGCGGATAGAGAAAATCTTTATAACGCTCTTGTCCGGCTTCGCTTTCAGGCGTGCGTATCAAAATATTGTTATTCGTTATCACCTGCGTTTCGGCGTTCAGCTCTGTGGAGGTCACCTCATAGCTGGGCGTGGCCATTATTTCGGCCAGCGTGCTGTTTTTGTGCGCCTCAGCCGCCAGCTTTGCCATATCCTGCGCCGTTGTGGTGTTGGTGGAATTTTGCATGTTGAGCCCGTGCGGGTTTGTGAAGTTCGAATCCGTCATGCCAAGCTCGGCCGCTTTTTTGTTCATCATGGCCGCGAAACCGTCTATGCTGCCGCCATAATGCACGGCAACGGCCGCCGCAGCGTCGTTGCCCGAGGGCAGCATAAGGCCGTACAGCAGCTCGCGCACCGTCACGGAATGCCCGCTCTTTAGATTCATCATACTGGAGCCGCTGGAAAAACCGTTCACCTCCGCGCCCACCGTTATCTTTTCGTCCAGATCGGGCGCCTCGTCAAGCAGCACCAGCGCCGTCAAAAGCTTGGTGGTGCTGGCCGGGTACATTTTGGTTTGCGCGTTTTTTTGGAAAAGTATCTGGCCGGTGCTCGCCTCAATAAGTATGGCGGACATGCTGTCCGGCACCAGCGAAGCGTCAAACTCGGGTACGCCTGCTGGAAGCTGCGTTTCCTCCGCCACTCCGCCCTGATTGCCGCCGGGGTCGTTCGAACCCGTTGCCTGCGCCGCCGCCTGATCCTGATATTGTGTGGGCGAGGGCGAGGGTGACGCCGAAGCGGTGGACGAAGAGGGCGCGCGGGTGGACGAGCCTCCGGGCGAAGCGGTCTCCTCCGGCGGTTGGGTCTCTCCCGTATCCGGCGAAGCCTGATCCTCCGGCAGATCCTCGGCCACAGTCTCCTGCGGCGGCTCCTCCTCCGCAAGGGCGGTAAGGGGAACGAACAGCATTACCAATAATATTATAAGCGCAATAGTTTTTTTCACAAGAAAGCCTTTCATGGCCGCGCGGCGCGGCCGGGTAGCGGGCGGAAGTAACAAACATTATGCATCATGCGACCCTGCACCCTGTTTTATTGCTTTATATTATAGTATAAAGCCGCCTTTTTGTCACACTTTTTTGGCTTGTGGCAGCATATTGTCAATAATACCGCGCCATATTCTCGGCGTATTTCGGGTGGAATCGGCGCGCGGCGCAAAGCGTATATCTTTTTTCCGTGCCACAAAAAAAATTTGCGGATACATACCGTTTTTGGCATATGCCCTGTCTATACTGATGCTATACGAGATTATTTGATGGAAAGCAGGTGTTTTATATGTTTGAAATATTGACCTCTCCCCGCGTGCTGGCTCTTTTGATCGCCGCATTCTCCGTGATAGCGCTGCTTTGCGCGGGCGCTTACGCCACAACGCGCAAAAAGAACCGCAAACGCACCGAAGCCCCGGCGGCGCAGTCCTTCGCCTCAATTGCGTCTAAGCGCCGTCCGGCGCATGTGTTTCGTTCACTGAGCAATTGAGCGCTCATCCCCAAAGATGCGCGCCCGGGAAGAAGAGATCCGCCAGCAGCAGCATGAGGAAACCCGCCACCAAATTGCCAAGCAGCACAAGCGGTATGGCTTTTTTGGGCGAAAGCCCCAGCATGGCGGCCAGCAGCGAGCCCGTCCACACGCCCGTGCCGGGAAGGGGCACTGCCACAAACAGGAATACGCCCAGATAGCCGTATTTTTCTATCTTGCCCTTGTGCTTTTCCACCTTGCCCAGTATCCATCCGGCAACGCTGTTGAAAAATTTCACCTTGCTTTGTGAAAGCTTCACTATTATTTTTTCTATCAGGAATATTATGAAGGGCACGGGTACGCAGGAGCCTAGGTACGCCGCAATAAAGACCTCCCATATGGGTAGGCCAAAGCCTACGCCCGCCAAAATAGACCCTTTCAGTTCCCATATTGGCAGCATGGACGTGAAGAATACCGATAAAAGACCGGGTAGTGATGCCGTCATATATATATCCTTTCATATTACGCGATTTTTTAAACAGCATACCGTAAATATGGTATAATTTCAACAGCAATTATGTTGTTCCCCGCACCCTGCCACCGGCGGAAATGAGGGGGCAGCGGATTTTTTGCTGATGTTTCAGGCAATCAAGGAGGCAGAATATGCGGAGGATACTGGGCGCTTTAAAGCGCGCGGATGAAAGGTTCAAACTTATAGCCGAGGGCGACGTTATCGCGGTGGGGCTTTCAGGCGGAAAGGATTCCATGGTGCTTTTGAAGGCGCTTTCGCTGTACAAGAGGTTCAGCAAAAAGAGCTACACACTGCGCGGCATATGCGTTGACCTGGGCTTTGACGGGTTTCGCACGGACGTGGTGGAGCAATATTGCGAAAGTTTGGATGTACCGCTGGACGTTGTTAAAACGGACATCGCCGAGGTGGTTTTCGATATACGCAAGGAGAAGAACCCCTGCTCGCTCTGCGCCAAGATGCGCAAGGGCGCGCTTTACGGCCGCGCGGTGGAACGCGGCGTGAACAAGGCCGCCTTTGCCCACCACATGGACGACGCGCTCAACACATTTTTTATGAGCATGATGTACGAGGCGCGGCTGAATACGCTGCAGCCCGTTACCTATCTTTCGCGCACGGACATAACGCTTATACGCCCGCTCATACTGGCGCGCGAATATGATATAGTGAGCGCGGTGCGGCGGGGCGACATACCCTTCTTCAAAAATCCCTGTCCGGCGGATGAGCACACGGTGCGCCAGCAAACAAAGGACATAGTGAAATACATAAACGGCTGCCACGAGGGCTCCACGGAAAATATGATGGCCGCCATACAGAGCGCGGATAGGTACAATCTCTGGTCAAAATATGATATAATTGGTGACAGTGAGGATGTATGAATAAACCAAAAAGGAAAAAACATGGAGGCCGGGGCGTTGCCGCGCAGGCCTTGAGCGGCCTTAAAATTTCGCGTTCGCAGGCGGTCACGCTTGTTTCAATGGGCTTGGCAGTGCTGTTTTTCATATTGTGGATTACCTCCGTGCTGGCCGTGCCCACCCAAACGAAAAAGGCAGGTGACATTTCGGACACCAAATACACGCCATTGCAGGGTATGACCATAATAGTTGACCCCGGCCACGGCGGGGAGGACTCGGGCATGATAGGCGTGAGCAGCCGCTATGAGAAAGAGGTAAACCTGGAGATATCGCGCAAGCTGCGCAATCTTTTGGAGCAGCGCGGCGCATACGTTATAATGACCCGCCAAACGGACGACTGGCTGGGCGCTTCCAAGGAGGAGGATTTCCAAAACCGCGAAAAGATAATAGCCGAAGCAAAGGCGGATATGTTCCTCTGCATACACTGCAACTCCTTCGACGATCAGAAGGCGTCGGGCCCGCAGGTGTTCTACGTTGCGGAGGGCTCGGCGGGAAAGCCGCTGGCCACCATGATACAGGCGGCCATGAACGAGGCGCTCACGCCGGTGGAGCCGCGCAGCGCGCAGGCGGCGGCCTACCGTTTGCTCAAAACCGGCTCACAGCCCAGCTGCACCATAGAATGCGGCTTTATGTCCAACCCGCAGGAGGAGGCGCTCTTGCAGCGCTCCGAATATCAGCAGAGGGTGGCCGAGGCAATAGTTGCCGGTGTCATAAAATATATGGATGAAGTGGGCAAAACGGCAACGAATTGATCAAAAATCTCTTGCATAAGAAGCGAGAATGCCGTTCGCAAGATTGACGGCGCACGGCAGTTAAATTATACTTAAACCAATTCCAATCTAAAGCATCATTTTTGCGATGTTTTTATCTGGAATTAGTATTATTTCAACCAAACAATCGAGTTTATACTATAGGATATGCTTTTATATATAACAGGCGAAAAAATCTACAGGCTCCCGAGGAACTGATTACTTATGAAGAAGTTTTTTACAATAATATGTGCAGTTATAATCGTTGCGGCGGCTCTTCCCGCACGCGCAGCAGACAGCTATGTGGTCACCGTAATGGATTCCGATCTGGCCTTCACTGTGCCCGAAGGTTACGATACCGTGACGCGCGATGTGCCCGAAAATTCTGAGGTGCTCAAAAAATACGGTTCCAGCAGAGAAAAGCTGCTGTCCACAATGCGCGCCGAAAACAGATATCTGGAAGCGCGCAACCAAAAAACGGGCAACGAGCTCATGGTCACCAGCTATATGAACAAGAACAGCATAAATCTGTGGAGCTATGCGCAAAAGGAAAACAACACAATAACACAGTCCGCATCCAGCCTAAAAAAATCTTCGAAGGAGGGTGTGGATATAACGGTGTACGATTCGCCCGGCGGATATAAGTTTTTCAAATATACCTACGGTTTGGACCAACCCCAATCCATAGTTTACGCCACGGTGGAGAATGGCCGGAACATAGAGATCGCGGCCTACACATACAACGGAACATATCTCCAGCAAGAGGATATGGACGCGCTGCAATCTCTGGTGGACAGCTTTGATGTGCTCACCAAAATAGTTTCGCGAAACTATGTGGAGCCGCCCAATCCCATTGTTGTTATATCTATAATAGCCGCGCTGGCCGTGGTCATAATAATCGCCACCGTGATAGGGCGCAAAAAGAGCCTGGAGCGCAAAGCGGCACTGGCGCAAAGAAGAGCGCAAATGGATTTCAACAGCTGGCGCGCCAAAGAGGAATGGGAAGAGGACGAACGCGCGCATGAAGAAGCGGGGAGCCTGGATACTCAGGTAGGCTCGAAGGAGGAAAAGGCCTTGCAGGAGGTGGAGAAGCGCAAAAAGAGCTTCGCCGGAGTTGGCAGCGGCAGCACAGGCTATGTGCACCGCGTGCCGCCCAAAAAGCACAGCATCAAAAGTGAGACAAGCGCAAAAAAAGCGGCGCCACAGCCAAAAGACACATCTGAAGAAGAGCCTAAAAATAAATAATACGCCGCAGGGCGGCAAAAGGGGTAGCCTATGAAGTATGTTATAGCACTGGATCAGGGAACCACCAGTTCCCGCTGCATCATTTTCGATAACGAGCAAAATATACTTTGCGCGCGGCAAAAGGAGTTTACGCAATACTATCCTCAGCCCGGCTGGGTGGAGCACGACCCTATGGAGATATTCGCCACGCAGTACGGCGTTATGAAGGAAGCGGTGGACAGCGCCGGGATCCCTCTTGAGGACATCGCCGCCGTGGGCATAACCAATCAGCGCGAAACCACCATAGTGTGGGAAAAGGATACCGGCATGCCCGTATATAACGCTATAGTGTGGCAGTGCAGGCGCACGGCGGGAATATGCGAGCAATTGAAGGATATACCCGGCTTTGAGGGGCTGGTAAAGGATCACACCGGGCTGATCGTGGATGCGTATTTTTCCGCGACAAAGCTAAAATGGATACTTGATAATGTGGAGGGAGCGCGCAAGCGGGCGCAGCGCGGAGACCTGCTCTTCGGCACGGTGGACACCTGGCTTTTGTGGAACCTAACGGGCGGCGCGGTGCACAAGACCGATCTCACCAACGCCTCGCGCACAATGATGTTCAACATCGCCACGCAAAACTGGGACGAGGAGATACTGGGCATGCTGGGCATACCCATAGAAATGCTGCCCGAGGTCTGCTCCTCCTCCGAGGTTTTTGGGCATACGGATATATACGGGCGCAAGGTACCCATCGCCGGAATGGCGGGCGACCAGCAGGCGGCGCTTTTCGGGCAGGCCTGCTTTGAGCCGGGTGAGGCCAAAAACACCTACGGCACGGGCTGCTTTATGCTCATGAACACGGGCAGCCGCCGCGTATACAGCGAAAACGGCCTGCTTTCCACCATAGCGGCCGGCCCGCGCGGACAGCTCAATTATGCCGTGGAGGGCAGCGTTTTCATGGGCGGCGCGGTGGTGCAATGGCTGCGCGACGAAATGCGCCTCATAAAGGACAGCGCGGACAGCGAATATTTTGCCAGAAAAGTGCCGGACAACGGGGGCGTATACATGGTGCCCGCCTTCACAGGTCTTGGCGCGCCCTACTGGGATATGTACGCCCGAGGCACCATAACCGGCCTCACGCGCGGCTGCACCTCCGAACATTTGATACGCGCGGCGCTTGAGTCCATAGCCTATCAGAGCCGTGACGTGCTGCTTGCTATGCAGGCTGATACCAACATAGAGGTGGGCAGGCTGCGCGTGGACGGCGGCGCCTCCGCGAACGATTTTCTTATGCAGTTCCAGGCGGATATAACGCGCACAGTGGCGGAGCGCCCGCGCATACGCGAGACCACGGCGCTGGGCGCGGCTTTTCTGGCCGGGCTGGCCGTGGGCGTGTGGACCGACACACTGCAAATATCGCACAACTGGATAAAGGACGCGGAGTTCACCCCCGCCATGCCGGAGCAAACGCGCGAGGCGCTTATAAACGGCTGGAACAAGGCGGTTGGCCGGTCTATGGACTGGGCGGAGAGATGAACGAAATACAGCACATCTTATCCACAACGGACGACGCAAAAAGCATGAGCGAGATAATAGCCGCAAGCTGGAAGCACGGCTATAAGGATTTGATAGAGGCTTCCTACCTTGATTCCATAATACCAAACCATTGGGAAAATTTTTTGAAAGCGGGGCTTTCAGATTTTCTCTATGGAATCATCCAGCGGGTAGACGGCCGACCAAGCGCTGCCGCGGTCATGCGTGCCTCCGGCATGGAGGCCTTTGCTGACGACGGCGAGATACTCTGTTTTTATATGGTTCCCGAATATATGCGAAAGGGCTATGGCGGCGCGTTACTGGCAGCTTCGGAGGCAAGGCTTATTGATCTGGGTTTTGATTTCTGTATTTTGAGTGTGCTCGAATCAAACGTTGCGGCAAAATCTTTTTATTTCAAGCATGGATTTACCGAAACGGATCTGCGGGTTCCTGCCGAGCTGGGCGGGCGGCAGATAGTGTGCGACATTCTGCGCAAGCGCTTGAAATAGAGCGCAAACGCCAAAGGAAGCGGGTGTTTTGTATGGAGATAACGAAGGAAGAACTGCGTTACCCGTCATCGGACGGAAAGAGCGATATCTGGGCGCGTATATGGCGCGGCGAGGGCGAAGCGCGCTTCGTGCTGCAGATAGCGCACGGCATGTGCGAATACATGGACCGCTATGAGGATTTCGCGCTGTACGTATGCAGTCGCGGCGGCATAGTGTGCGGAAACGACCATTTGGGTCACGGCCACACAAAGGGCGCGGACGGCCACTTTGGCTATTTTGCGGACAAGCATGGCGAGGATTGCGTGGTGGAGGATATATACGGCCTGACCCGCATAATAAAGGAACGCTTCCCCGGCCTGCCCGTTGTGCTTTTCGGCCACAGCATGGGCAGCCTCATGGGGCGCGAGACCTCGGCGCGGCACGGCGAGGCCTACGCGGCTGCCATATACAGCGGCACCTCGGGCAAAAACAGCGTAACGGGCATAACTCGTTTTCTGGCGCGGGTGGGAATGCTTTTCGGGCGCGCCAAAAAGCCCGCCACCCTGCTTGATCACCTTGCTTTTTCAAAGTATAACAATCGCTACGAGACCAAGCGAACGGAAAAGGACTGGCTCACACGGGACGAACAAATGGTGGATAAATATCTGGCCGATCCCTGGTGCAACTTTGTTTTCACGGACAGGGCCGCTTACGATTTCGCAAAACTTATAGACGACGTTTCGGGCACGGAATGGGCGAGCAGGCTTCCCCTCATACCCTATCTGCTAATATCGGGAGATATGGACCCGGTGGGAGATTACGGCGCGGGTGTAAAACAGGTGCAGGGCTGGATGCAGAGCGTGGGCAAAAATGTTTCGCTGAAGCTGTACGAGGGCGCGCGGCACGAGATATTGAACGAGACCAACCGCAAAGAGGTATATGCGGATATTGTGGATTGGATAGATGGCGCGCTCGCATAGAGCAGCGCCGTCATCTCTTGTTTTTTAATGTGTACAACAGATAATCTATATATTCCAAAAGCTTGTTTTTATATTTCTCCGGAAAGCCCGCCGGCAATTTTATATAGCCGTCCTTTCCGGCATAGGGGCGCGGGCTTTTTGTCATGCCCAAAAGATAGTCTATCGATACGTTAAAGTGCTTTGCAATAGCTATTTTCACGGAATCGGGCGGCTCGCTTTTGTTTCGTTCGTACGAGGATATGGAAAACTTGTTTATCTGCAATATCTTGGCCAGCTGATCCTGCGTCAAGTCTGCGTCCTCTCTCAATCCACGAAGTCTTTCACCTATCATTTACTATCTCCAAAAAAATTGTTATATATTTATAGTAGTTTATAATACTTAAAATTAATCAAAAGTAGATAAAATATACAACTTTATATATTGAGCAGATAGTAACGAATCGCGGCGAAGTTGAATTAACTTTGTTTATTTTGAATTAACCCTCTGCTTTTGCGCGGTTTGCTCACTCATTTACTGCGCGCTACTTATCCGCACCATAAAAGCATTTCATTCCGCAAAGTAGATTTAAAATCTATAAATTAAATTTTAACTGGACAAATAACACAACTTAATATATGATAAGTAGAATAATATTCTACTATTTTGTAAAATGATAGCAGAATATTCTGTGCAGCGGTAAGTAGAGCGACCGGCTTTATTTGTGGGGGTAAATTTCAATGGGGTTGAAATTGACTGAGCGTTCTTTTTTTGCGCAAAATTGGCACATATTTGCGCTTATAGCAATTCTTTTTGGCGCGGCAGCGCTGTATCTTAGCGGAGTCACCTTCGGCCTGCCATATCTTTTACACGCGGACGAACACGCAATTGTGAACCCGGCAATAGAGCTGGTGAAAAACCATTCGCTGGAACCGCAAAAGTTCAACCGACCCGATCATTTGCTGATACAGATAAGCTCCATACTGTATACGCTGTACTCAGCCGCCACCGGCGTACCCATAGAGCGCATAGCCGCAACGGATATAGGCCAGCTGCACCTCATTTCCCGCGTAGTCACCGTGTGCTTTGCTCTGGGCTGCGTTTTTATGGCATACAGGATAGGCAGAGAAAAAAGTAGAACCACGGGTATTTTCGCCGCGCTGCTGCTGGCCTTCTGCCCGCTATACACAACCGTTTCCTTCAACGCGACGCCGGATATACCAATTACTTTTTTTTCGCTGTTGTTCATGTTTTTCAGCATGAGGTATCTAAAGCGGCCAGATTTCAAAAATCTATTGTTTATGTGCCTCGTCACCGCCGCGTTCATCTGTACAAAATATACCGGAGCGATATTATTGATATATATAGCCGTTACCGTGATAGCTTCCGCGATAAGAGAGAGAGACTATCTGCGAATATTGAAGCACGCGCTTTTAACTATCGCTCTGGTATTTTTGTTTATATTTATGATATCGCCCGTGCTGATACTGGATTTCGACTCGGTAAAGGAGGCGCTCATATTCGAATCCCGCACGCTGCATCCGGGGGGCGACGGGCTGGGCTGGGGCGGAAACCTGCTGTTTTATGTTTCCACATATTTTGGGGGCACGGGCATATTGCTGCTTCTGTGCACCGCGCTGGGCGTATACGCACTGATCCGCAAAAGTGAGCTGTTTGCCTTTATGCCCATACTGTTCGGCTTTATATACTGGATAGTGCTGAGCGCGGTTTCTCTGCACTGGCAGCGCTGGGGGCTGCCCATGTATATATCCCCGCTGCTTTTGGCCGCCTTCGGGCTTGACTATATACTGCGGCTCATACAAAACGCGCCGCGGCGCAGAAAACTGTACAGAGCAATATTTGCAGCCTGCCTAGGCCTAATATCATTCAGCCTCATATTAAATTCTCAAATGCGTGTTCTATATCAGGTCACGCCGGATACGCGCGTGGCCTCTAAAGAATACTGCGAACAAAACGGTATAACAAAGGATAACAGCATATACGAGACCTACACGCCGCTTTCACTTACAAAAAAGGCGACTATATTCAATTACTTTGAGGAGAAGGACGGCAAATATATACTGAATGATCCAGAGGACAAGTATGAATATATAGTGCTATCCACAAAGTTCAACGGCCGCTTTTTGAGAGATAAAGAGAGATATGTTGCGGAAAATGCCATATATGACACCGTAAAAAAGGATTTTGAGCTGCTGCACTCATTCAAGGGCGCCACAGGTCTACCGCAAAGTTTTTTTGAGCCTTTAAACATAGTCTTATGCATACAAAAAATAAATGAGATACAAAGCGCGGGGCTGGCGGGTGCCGTAATAGACATATACCGCATAAAATAGCGCTTTGGGCATTGCGGCGTAAGCACTCAATGTGTATAATACAAACATGGAAAAAATAAGCATAGTTGTGCCATGTTTCAATGAGGAAGAAGCGCTTCCGCTTTTTTACAAGGAGATCATAAAGCTTAGGGATAGTATGCCCCAGGTCTCTTTCGAATATATTTTTGTGGACGACGGCTCGCGCGACGGCACGATGGACGTGCTTCGTTCGCTTGCGAAAAGCGACGCGGACGTGCGCTATGTTTCTTTTTCGCGCAACTTTGGCAAGGAGAGCGCCATGTTCGCCGGCTTTGAGCACGCCACGGGCGAATATGTGGCCGTGATGGATGCCGACTTGCAGGATCCGCCCTCGCTGCTGCCCGGCATGTACGCCGAAATAGCGCAGGGCGGATATGACTGCGTGGCCACCCGCCGCGTCACGCGCGCGGGCGAGCCTCCCATACGCTCCTTATTCGCGCGCGGCTTTTATCGGCTCATAAACAAAATGTCTCCCACCAAGGTGGTGGACGGCGCGCGAGATTACCGCCTAATGTGCCGCAAAATGGTGAACGCCATACTGGCTATGCGCGAATACAACCGTTTTTCCAAGGGCATATTCAGCTGGGTGGGCTTCAATACAAAATGGCTGGAATACGAAAATGTGGAGCGCGTGGCGGGCGAGACTAAATGGTCCTTCTGGAAGCTGTTCAAATATTCGGTAGACGGCATAATGGGCTTTTCCACCGCGCCGCTCAGTCTGGCCTCCGTGCTGGGCGTGCTCATGTTTTTGTTGGCGGCGGTCATGATAATCTGGATAATAGTGAAAACGCTTATATGGGGCGACCCGGTGGACGGCTGGCCCGCAATGGCCTGCATACTGCTCTTCGTGGGCGGCATACAGCTCTTTTGCACGGGCATATCCAGCCAGTACATAGCCAAGACCTATCTTGAGGTGAAAAAAAGACCCTTATATATAACGCGGGAGACGGAGCGAGACATAAACCGCCGTCCCTAAAGCCTTCATTTTGCGCTGCCCTCGCGACTGCGCCATATCGCAAATATTGTTATTTTACCGTCAAAGCTGTATAATATACGTGGGGTTGACGCGATCGCGCGTTTTTTTCCATTCATATGATGGAACTTTTCGCGTACATTCATCGTCTATTTTTCATAATGAATCATATATGCCTGATTTGCATACGGTAGGTGTGCATTATATAAAACAAAATGGTGCGGACGCACCGGAAAGGCAGTTTACAGATATGAAAAAGGGAATAATAAGGGGAATAGTACTGGCTTTAGCATCGGTAGTAGTTATGTCTTTTGCCAGTCCGGCGCTTGCCTATGCGCAGTGGCCCAACGCAGATTGGAACCAGAAGACCTTCGGCCTCATAAAGCAGGGCGAAAAAAACGTGGGCAAGAGCATATTAGTGCAATGGCACTGCTACGCGGCCAAGGCCACCAATAATGGAAAGGTGATGCCCAAAACGCATGTTGACGGCATACTGGGCTCCAGAAGCGTTAAGTACATAAAGAACTATCAGCTCAAAAAGGGTCTCAAGGCGGACGGCAAGGTGGGCAACGCCACATATGGTGCCATGAAGAAAACTCTGTCCAGCACCAGCGACCCCAGCAAGGGTTACGTTATATACGATACGCACGACGTATTGAAGGTGCCCAAGACATCGCGCCACACCAAAGCCGGACATTGGTTCACATACAACCGCAACGGCCTTGACGTGAATATAATATAATTTGCGCGAATTTGCGTGGTTTTATAAGGATTTTATATGACAAAGTTTAAAATTGTATCAATACCGGCTATATTACTGGTTTGCGTATTGTTTTTCGCGGGCTGCCAGGCCGATCCCGAGCGGGAGGCCGTGGTGGTGAAGAGCGGTGCGGATATCGAAGAGCGGGCGGCGCAGCAGCAGAGTGCGCCGCCCGATTATAAATATGAGTTTCCCTCAGAATATACCGCCGATCTGAGCACATCGGACGGTAAACTCAATGTTTCCATAGACGCGGCCGTAAAGGCGGCGGGAGATAAGCTTCCCGTTGTGAAGATAAGCCCGCAGGCGATATCAGAGCAGCAGGCGGCGGATATCTCCGGAATATTCTTTACCGAAACGCCATACCTCTCAAGCTCTGTGAGTGCCCCTACAAAGCAGGATGTAGAGGCGGCCATAGTTGAGCTCAAGCGCGGCGACAGCGACCTTGCAGACGTAGACAGAGCCGCCTACGACGAAATGATAAAAGAGGATCTGGCGGCGCTGGAGGAAATGTATAAAACGGCGCCCGAGCAAAACGACCCGGTGGCCTTCGATGGAACCTACGCCGACCAGCCGCAGGCGAACGCGCTCGACCCCTATCCCTACCAGCTGGTGTACGGCGACGACGTTAAGACCATAGACATCTCGGGCAAGGGGCTATCCGGCAAAGACGCGCGCCTCATTATAGAGAAGGACAACGCGGGACGCAGCGCCTTCGAGTATGTGGAAAAACGCGTCGGCGAGCGCATAGGTGACGTGGGTGACAGCGTTGTGCAGCCCATAGAGATCGCCAAAAATCTGCCTCAAATATCGCTTGCGGACGCGCAAAAGCAGGCGGAGGAGCTTGTGCAAAAGCTGGGTCTGGGCGATTTTTATATGGCGGCCGTGGGCGCCGCGCTGGAGGGCAGCTATCCCGCCGGCAACGATGAGCCCCAATTTGACGATATGCCCAAAATATACGCCTTCAATTTCGCGCAGGGCGGTACCATGCCCACGAATTACGTATCAAACCAGTTGAACGAGGTGGATTATACATCGGCGTGGGACTATCAGACGCTTACCATCTTTGTGGATGACGGCGGCATAGGCCGGGTGGTATACCGTTCGCCCTTCGCGATAGACGAGGTCGTTTCGGAAAATGTGGAGCTGCTTCCCTTCGAGGATATAGCAAAGCGCATAGAGGACAATTTAAAGAACCACTACGCGCCCACGGAGCCCGAGGTATTGAAGGTGGAGATGAACATAGACAGAATTGAGCTGGGGCTGGGCAGGATCGTCCAAAACGAAGATTTCAGCCAGTGCCTGCTGGTGCCCGTGTGGGACGTTTACGGCACGGTGACTACCACCTATGTGGACGACCAAGGAACGGATTTTCAGGTGGGCTACAGCTATCTTACGGTGAATGCCATGGACGGCAGCATCATAAACCGCGCGGCGGGATATTGATATAGAAAACGAACGGCGGCTCCCTTATACGAGAGCCGCCGTTTTTTTATGCCTTTGCGGTATTGCCCTTTATCTATTCACGCGTCTGAACGGGCAGTATGAGGTATTCGTAAGCGCCCGCGCCCTCTTTTTTCACGACACAGGGGCTGACCTCCGTGTTCAGCATCATATTTACTTCGCTGTCCTCCACATTTTTGAGCACATCCAGTATATATTTGGCGTTGAATGATATCTTTATATCCTTGCCCTCTATTGAAACGGGTACGCGCTCGTCTATCTTGCCCATCTCGGAGTTGGAATTTATGGCCAGCACGCCGTCCGCAAATTCAAAGCGTATCACATTGTTGCTGCCCTCCCTCGCCAGCACGGAGGCGCGCTCTATACTGTCACGCAGCATGGAGGTCTCCACCTTTATGCTGGTTGTGTAATCCTTGGGCAAAAGGTTCCTGTAGCGTATGAATTCGCCCTCCAGCAGCCTTGTGTATATCTTTGTGTTGTCCGCCTCAAACAGCGCCATGTTTCCCGAAACGGATATCTTCACATTTTCTTCCGTATCGTTTATGATGCGCGAAACCTCTCTGAGCGTGCGCGAGGGTATGACGCAGGAGCGCTCCACATCCGATATTACGCTCTCCTGACGCACGGCCATCCTGTAGCCGTCTATACCCACTATTGTGAGCTTGTCCTTCTCCATATCGAATAAAAGACCTGTCAGTATGGGTTTTTCCTCCGTCACGGCTACGGAGAAAACCGTTTGCTGTATCATCTTTCTCAAAAGGTTCTGCTGCAGCTTTATCTGTTCACCGTCCGAAAGCGAGGGGAACACGGGAAACTCCTCCGCGTCCATGAGCTGCAGATCCACCTTGGAGTTGAGGCAGCTCATTTCTATGGTGTTATCGCCCACGCTGGCAAAGCTTACATCGCTGTCCGGAAAGCGGTTTATCATTTCATGGAGCACCTTGGCGGGTATGGCGGCGCTGCCCTCCTCCTCCACCTGTGCGTCCATGCGCGTTTCTATGGACAGAGCTATATCCGTAGCCCTGAGGATCAAGCCTCCCTCCTCACAGCTAAAGTATATACATTCCAATATTGTCTTCTGCATCTTTGCCGCGGCTCGGGCTGCCGTACCCACCGCCTTTAAAAGATCGGACTTTGCACATGTAAAACGCATCTTCTATCCTCCATCTATTATTATTATATTAGGCAGTATTAGTAGTATTAGAGTATGCTAATACTGTGGATTGATTTAAAAAAACGTATAAGAGAGATATTTTCAAGCCGCACCTCAGTTGAACAATATATGGGTAAGCGGCATTTTTCTGTTCACACCCTTCGCATAAAATGTGTGTAAATTTTATTTTACAAAAAACTTATTTTTATATATACACATGATATTCCAAAGTAATAAACAATTTATACTAGGATCTTATCCTTGCTATTACATCCTCCACGTCACGTTTCAGCGAGGGATCCTCCTTGAGCTGTTTTTTTATCTTCTCCTCGGCGTACATAATGGTGGTATGATCCTTTTTGCCGAAATATTCCGCTATTTTAGCGTAGGCAAGCTCCGTTATGTCCCTCATTATATACATTGCCACCTGGCGCGGAAAGGCCACGTCCCTGCTCTTTTTAGAGCCGCGTATATCGTCCTCGTTCACGTCGTAAAAGGCGCAGACGGCCTCCGTGACTATCTTAGGCGTTATATTTTTGTGCGCGGGCGAGGAAAAATAGTCCTCCAGCGCGCGTTCGGCTATGTTTAGGTCTATCTCGCGTATGCCCATCTTTTCCCTGTGCAGCTCCGCGTACATCATAACCTTTTGCAGCGCGCCCTCCAGCGTGCGTATATTGGCCTCCTGATACTTTGCTATATAGTGGTATACCTCGTCCTTTATGGGCAGCATACCCCTGCCGCGCATCATTTCAGATTTTTTCATGAGAATGGCCACGCGCGTTTCATAGTCGGGCATTTTTATATCCGCTATCAAGCCCCATTCGAAGCGGGAACGCATCCTCTCCTCCAGCTGCTCCATTTCCTTGGGCGGTCGGTCTGAGGAGATTATGATCTGCTTGTTTAGCTCGTGCAGCGCGTTGAAGGTGTGGAAAAATTCGTCCTGCGTCTTGTCCTTCCCCGCGATAAACTGTATATCGTCTATCATAAGCACGTCCACCTTGCGGTATTTATTGCGAAACTGCTCGCGCATGTCTATATTTGCGTTGTTGTTTGTGCGCGAGATCATGTTTATAAGCTCGTTGGTGAACGTTTCGCTTGTCACGTACACTATTTTAGAGCTGGGATTGTCATCCAGTATCTTATTGCCTATGGCGTGCATAAGATGCGTCTTGCCAAGCCCCACGCCACCATACAAAAAGAGCGGGTTATAGGCGTGGCCGGGCGCGGAGGCAACAGCATGCGCCGCCGCGTTGGCAAATTTGTTGGATTCACCCACGACGAACGTATCGAATGTGTGGTTTAAATTCAATGTGGAACGTATGGGAGAGCTTAGCTGCGCTATGGGTGCTTCGGCTATCGGCTGCTTAAAATCGACCGTGGCATTGCCCATTTCCTCTGGAGTCACAAATTTTATGGATATATCCTCGTTGGAGGTACCGTATAGCTCCCTATAGGCCGCGTCCATGGAAAGCAGTATAACGTCGCCGTATTTTTCCATCATTATGCTTTTGTGCATGTCGCTGGATACTTCAAAAAGATAGGCACCGCCGTCATTAGCGAAGGGTTTCAGCTCCTTTACCCATACGTCGTATTGAAAACTTGGGAGACGTTCTTCCAAATAATTTAGTGTCTTTTCCCATAGAATTGTGAATGCTCCCATCATACCTACCCCTCGAAAATCTGTGCTGTGTATTGCCCGGGAAAAGTTATGCACATTCTGCTTTGGCGATGTGAAAATGTTTTGCCGTGTAGGCGAAAATGTTAGCCATAATCTATCCACAAACTTATCCACATAAAGTGCATAAAATCCGCTATAAAGCGGAATTCCCTCGCTGTTATAATACCACTAAAACGGTGGACGGGCAATAGAAAATTGGCCGGGCAACCACGGTGCGTGGGTGTGCACATGTAAATAAGGTTGTTGTTAAGACGGTGGAAATATTGTATGATGTATGTGAATATACTGTTTAAGGAGTGTGCATACGAGTGGATAATTCACAGATAAAAAAAAGAGCGCGGACGAATTTTTTCGCAAACTACTGGCCCAGCGTGGGTGTTTTGGTCTTGGGAACGGCGTTATCATCTTTGCTTTCAATGATACCCTTCATAGGCTGGCTGCTGTTTATATTGGTGGGTCTGCCCATAATGGTGGGCGTGACCATTGCGGCCGTGTCTATATATAATGGCAAAAAGCCGGAGGCGGGTATGCTGTTTATACCATTTTCGCGCTACGGGCGCGTTATAGGCGGTATGCTGTGGATGTATTTGTGGTTGTTTTTATGGGGTTTGATATTCGTAGCGGTGTTCATACCGGTTATCGTGATAACAAATGTAATGGTATATTCCATTTCTTCCAGCTACAGCGGCATGATGGGGCTAAGCAGCGCACCGCTCGCCGTATTTTTGATATGCCTAAGCTTCATCGGCATAGTTCCGGTTATAATAAAGTCGCTGTCTTACTTCTGTACGCCATACATACTGGGGCTTTTCCCGGATGTCCAGGCAACGGACGCGCTTGATCTTTCCAAGAAGATTATGGACGGAAACAAGGGAAGGCTGTTTTTGCTGATGCTGTCATTTATTGGCTGGGTGCTTATACCCTTTGCAATAAGCATTGTGATAATGCTTGCAACGCCGTTCTTTGCATTTTTCTGGTATCCTATATTTATGCTGATATTCTATTCCATATGGATATTCTTCACAGGTCCGTACTACATGTCTTCGATAGCGGGCTTTTTCGACAATGTGAAGAATTGCGCTTTGCAGAACGGTGTTATCACCGTGGGCATGCTGGAAGGCAAAGAGAAGGTGAGTGGCGGAGGAAATTCCGCCGGTTGATCATATTTAATATGTTTTGCGAAAGAACACTCACTTATGTGGATGTTCTTTTTTTTTGTGGAGTTGAGCTTTGTGCGATATGCGCCTTTGTTGTACCGCCATTCTAGCTATGCGGGGCGCTTGTGCTTCTATTTTGTCGTTTTTAAACGAAGAAACCTTTTTGTATGTGGATGTGCGCCATTGTTGTGCCGCTTTTCCCGCTGCGCGGGTGCGCTTATACTTCTATTTTATCGTTTTTCTAAATGATGAAAGCTTTACTTAGATGGATATGCGCCTGCGGCGGGCGAATTCCGCGCGGAGGCGCGGGTATAGGGTTGGTCGCGGGCGGGAAAGATGGGTTCCGACGGAAAACGCGGCGTAAACTTCGTTTGAGTGATGCTGTATGTAGAGCAGCGCCGCTCCCTAGCTCCGCTGG